>NZ_JAYXIH010000018.1:0-90717 GCF_036016755.1 Aurantimonas sp. A3-2-R12
ATAACGGTCCCAGCTACGTCGCCGGTGAGCTTGCGGACTATATCGAAGCGCAGAAGATGAGCCACGTGCGAGGGGCGCCGTTCCACCCGCAAACCCAAGGCAAGATCGAGCGCTGGCACCAGACGCTGAAAAACCGGATCCTACTGGAAAACTACTTCCTGCCCGGCGACCTCGAGGGACAGATCGAGGCCTTCGTCGAGCACTACAACCACCAGCGCTACCATGAGAGCCTGGGCAACGTGACACCCGCCGACGCCTACTTCGGCAGGGCTGCCGCAATCATCAGTGAGCGCGAAAGGATCAAGCGAAAGACCATCGAACATCGGCGCTTGCAGCACCGCAGGATCGCCGCCTAAACATCAATCCCCAGACGAGGCCGTCTCTCCTTAATTCGACGACCAGTTTTGCGCCAAATGTTCTGACGACGGACACCGCATCCCGGTCGCTCCATGACGAGCGAAGGACGGGTGTTCCCGGCACCGTTGTGTAAGACAGCCTGCCTCGATTGCGGCTACGGTTTCCATTCGCAGTCAGTCACCGCCGCAGACCGGACCGGTTTTTATGGAGATGATTACGATATCGGTCTTGCTGCGCCGGACGCCGATAGAGCCCGTGCGGCGGACTACGCCGGGCACATAGAGCGGGTTCTGGCCACGTCCGAGCGCCCTGTCCGGGCAGGGAGCACGATTCTCGAACAGGGCTGCGGCACCGGAGCACTTCTCACTATGCTGACGGACCGCTGGCGCTCTCACTCCGCTCTGGGGGTGGAGCCCGCGCCGCGTCTGGCGGAAGTGGCGGCCTTGAGCGCGCACCCCCGCGCGCGCATCCAGACAGGATACGCGGAAGACGCAGCAACGGGCGAGAAATTCGACCTGGTTCTGTCGGTCAATGTGATCGAACATTCGCTTGATCCCCGGCAATTTCTTTCGGTTTGCCGCGAGGCATTACGGGATGGTGGAACGATCGTGGTGGTCTGTCCTGATGGTGATACGCCCGATACCGAACTCCTATTCCGCGATCATGTGTCAAGTTTTTCCAAGACCTCGATGAGCATCATCGCTGCTTCAGTCGGTCTGCGGGTACATGCACATGAAGCGCTGGACGGCCGGCAAATCGGTTTTCAGGTATTTCTCTTGGAGCCAGATCCGGCCCCTGGGCAGATGACGGAGCTTTTGGGGCAGCGGAGCAACGGCGAGGAACTTGCTCGCGCACGGGACACCTATCTTGACCGCTGGCAAGCCGTGGAAGCGCGCACGCTTGCGCGGTTGGACGGAAGACGCTTTGCGATTTTCGGTATCGGGGAATTCGCAGACCTGCTCAACGCTTATGCGCCGGAATTGGTCCGGCGGGCCGAGATGTTCGTGGCCGATGATGTGGGCAAGGGAACGAAGTTCAACCTGCCTGTCGTCACGACCGACGAATTCCTTCAGGAGGAGACACTACCCTTGATCGCAGCAGTTAATCCACGCAGTTGGCCCTTCGTGAAAGCGCGTCTTGGCGCGGACGTGCCATGCCTGATCCACCCCGACCAACTTCACCATGCCGAGGTTCATTCATGAGCGAGGTTGCACGCTACGGAGTCAAGGAAACAATGGGCGCGCGCGACGCGCTCGACCTTTGCTGTGAAGAGTTACGCCTTTTAGGCTTTACCACCCTCCGGGCCGGGCTGTCGCAGTCACAGTTGGACGTCCTTTCGCGGGACTTCGACCACGCGCTAGATAAATATGCTCAAAAGGCGGAACATGACGGCTTCGATCTGGATGAGATTGGAGAGCGTGATTCGATCCGGGTACTGCCGGCGATCGCACCTGAGTTTTGGAAAATTGCCTTCGACGAGGGTCTGCACGCGCTCTTGTCGCGAATGCTAGGCGATTACTACATCCTCAACCAGGTTAACGGGTTGGTGAACAGAGCCAATGCCGCGAAGTACGCGCAGTCCTCATACCACCGCGACCTGCCGTACCAGCATTTTACGAGTTCGCGCCCTCTTGCGATCAACGCTCTGTTTGCAATGGATGATTTCACCCTGGAAAATGGTGCCACGCGCGCGATTCCGGCCAGTCACAAGATGGAGGCCTTTCCCTCTGATGAGACCGTCCGCCGCCTGGAGAAGCAAATAGAGGTCCCGCGAGGCACTTTCATCGTGCTTGATTGCATGGTCTATCACGCAGGCTCCACGAATAGATCGAACAAGAACCGACGAGCGGTAAATCACGTCTTCACGATTCCGATGCTGCGGCAGCAGTTGCACCTTCCTTCGGTGCTGAAGGAGCAGGAATTCAGTGAGCAGCAAAGAAAAATACTCGGCTATGGTCTCGATGAGTATCGATCGGTTCCGGAATGGCTTTCCGCGCGCCAAGTGACAAGGAAGGATTGAACCTTCGACCATTTGCGAGATGCCGCCTAAACGCGTCAGATGGATCGGAGTCGACTGCTCGGAACGCGCGCCCGCTCCGTGCCGCGTGGAGCGTAGACACCTTCGTCGTCGGCGTTCTCCAGCATCAGGGCGCCGGCACCGATCACACATCTGCGGCCGATCGTAACATGGTCGCGGATGGTCACGTTGACACCCACGAAGCTCCCTGCACCGATCCGTACGCCGCCCGACACCACAATATGGGAGGCAAGAAAACAATTGTCCTCGATCACCGAGTGATGACCGATGTGGTTTCCGCTCCATAACGTGACGTTGTCCCCGATCCGCACGAAGGGCTGGATGGTGTTGTCCTCGAGGATGAAGGCGTTATGGCCCGGAGAGAAACCTGGAAAGACGGTCGCCTTGGAACTCACGTAAGAGGCAAGCCGATAGCCCTCGTCACTCATCTGCGTGACTTTCTGAGTCCGCAATTCATTGAGCTTTGCGTAACTCACGGCCACGAACGCGTTGGTGGCCGTGGGCGGAAAGTGGGCGGCGAGCTCTTCCATAGCGACGACGGGCTTACCGCAAAACGCGTCCTCCTTCAGGTAAGCGCCATCGACTGCAAATGCCGCCACATCGAGGTCGCTGTCATGATGAAAATAGAAATCGGCAAGTTCAGCGATCTCGCCGGTGCCGAATATGACCAGCTTTGAATTTCGTCTCATCGTGCGCTCCTGCTAGGCGCGGCACATCGGGCGTCGGGACCGATGTGTGCTCGCGACGAGTCTCTGCTCCGGTTGTGGGGAGACGAGTGATCTTGCGTCATGGGATTCGGCCCGCCGGATTCTAATGACATGCTGTTTGGGCACAACCAAGACTAGGAAGCGAGTATAAGCTGTCCTGCGTGTCACCGTCGAGTCGGTGGATACCGACGCGTGCCGAGTGCTGGGCGGTTAACGCCTCCCACGTTCGCATCGGCCGATCACGGTGGTTCGATCTCCAATAGCTGTCGCTTGGCAATCCATAAATCGGCTCTTTGGTAGCCGCTACTCTATCGCAGCAAGGCGCCGTAGTGCTGGACGACCTGCGCGGCCAACGCGTGGCCTTTGCGGGCGGCATCGACCGGCGGCAGGCCGTCGAGGCGCGCGGCGAAATAGGCCGCGCTGAAACTGTCGCCGGCACCCGTTGTGTCGAGCGCTTGCGCGACGGCCTCAGCTGCGACCTGTTCACGCGTATTGGCATAAGCGACGAGTGCCGGATCGGGGCCATCCTTGACCACCACCTCGTCCGCACCGAGGCCGAGATAGCGGTCGGCGGTTTCAGCCAGAGAGGCATCGCCAAACGCGGCTTTCTCGTCGGGAAAGCTCGGCAGGCAAATCGTCGAGACGCCAGCGGCGGCTTTGATCGAACGGCGCATTTCGGCGGGATCGGGCCAGAGGCGTGGGCGGATATTGGGGTCGAAGGCGACGGCTTTCCCGGCGGCCTTCGCCGCGCCGAGCTTTTCGAGCAGCGCGTTTCGATCCGTGGCCGGCAGGATCGCCAGGGTGATGCCGGAAAAATAGAAGGCGTCGCCGCCCGCGAATGCCGCTTCGAGGTGGCCGGGATCGGCGGCGAGTTGCTTCGCCGCGCTGGTGTCACGCCAATAGGAGAAGCTGCGCTCGGCGCCGTCGAGATGGATCATGTAGAGCCCCGGCATGGCCCCATCGATGCGCCGCACCGGGGTCGTCTCGATACCGGCCTCGGCGAAGAAGGCGAGCATCTCGTTGGAGGTGGGGTCGGTGCCGAGTGCGGTCAGATAGGCGACCCGCCACTCCGCGTCGAGCTCGCGGCGCAGGTACCAGGCGGTGTTGAAGGTGTCGCCGGCAAAGCCCTTGCGGTAGAGACCCTCTCCGGCCGAGGCGAGCTCGATCATGCATTCGCCGATCGCAACGATGCGGCGGGTCGAAGCGGGGGTCACGACGCGCTTCCTTCCAAGGCTTCGATGGCGGCCATGACGCCGCGCAGTTCCGCAAGGCCGCGCATCCGCCCGATCACCGGATAGCCGGGATGCGTGCCCCGGCCGATATCCGACAGAAGCTCGTGGCCGTGATCGGGCCGCATCGGGATCTGCCAGTCGGCGCGGCCCTCGGCCCGGCGGCGGCGCTCCTCGGCCATCAGCACGCGCACCAGCGCCACCATGTCGATGTCGCCGGCGAGATGATCGGCCTCCTCGAAGGAGCCGTCGGCATCCTTGGCGACGTTGCGCAGATGCGCGAAATGGATTTTGTCGGCGAATTGCTGGGCGATACCCGGCACGTCGTTCAAGGGATTGGCGCCCAGCGAGCCCGAGCAGAGCGTCAGGCCGTTGGAAGGGGAAGGAACGGCATCGAGCACGAAGGCGATGTCCTCGGCATTGGAGACGATGCGCGGCAGCCCGAAGAGCGGTCGCGGCGGATCGTCGGGATGGACGCAAAGGCGCATGCCGGCCGCCTCTGCTGTGGGAATGATCGCTTCGAGGAAGCGTTTGAAATTGGCGCGGACGTCGTCGCGGGTGACGCCGTCGTAGCGCTTCAGGATGTCGCGGAGGCCGGGCACATCGTAGCGCGCATAGGCGCCGGGCAGGCCGGCCATGATCGCCGCGAGAAGCCGCTCGCGATCGGCGGCATCCGAGGCATCGAACCACGCCTTGGCGCGATCGAGAACCTCGGGTGAGACGTCCTCCGCCGCCCCCGGCCGCTCCAGCATGAAGACGTCGAAGGCGGCGTATTCGTGCAGGTTGAAGCGCAGGCTCGTACCGCCACCGGCCAGTGGCGCGGCCAGTTCGGTCCGCGTCCAGTCGAGCAGCGGCATGAAATTGTAGCAGACCGTGTCGATGCCGCGGGCGGCGAGATTGCGCAGCGACTGCCGGTAGGTCTCGAACAGCGGCTCCAGATCGCTGTCGCCGAGCTTGATTCGCTCGTGCACCGGCAGGCTTTCGACGACGCGCCAAGTGAGACCCAGCGACGGGTCCGCTTCGATCAGCGCCTGGCGGGCCGCAATCGCCTCGATGGGCCAGACCTCGCCATAGGGGATCTCGTGCAGGGCATTGACGATGCCGCGGGCCCCGGTCTGGCGGATTTCGGCCAGAGCGATCTTGTCGGCCGGACCGAACCAGCGCCACGTCTCCTGCATATGTCCCCCTGTTGGCCGTTGGAATCAGGTGTCAGCCGGCTCGCCCGTCCGTTCGATAGCAAACAGGGTTTGAACCGCAAGCCTATCTTCTTTAACACTGCCGCTGGGAGGAATGGCGTGGATGATCAAATGATGGCCCAAACTTCCCCGGTCGAGCGGCTGGATATTCACAACTCGGAACTCCCAGTCCTATGCCGCGCCTGCGAAGCACGGCATCGGGGCGTCTGCGGCGCGCTGTCACCGGATCAGTTGATCACGCTCAGCAAGCACACGTCCCGGCATGCCTATGGCAGCGATGAAGAACTGGTGCCTGCCGGCGAAGGCGCGCGCCGCTATTCCAACATTCTGAGCGGCGTGGTGAAGCTGACGCGGTTGATGGCCGACGGGCGCCAGCAGATCGTCGGCCTGCAATTCGCGCCGGACTTTCTCGGCCGCCCCTTCAAGAGCCAGACGGTGGCCTCGGCCGAAGCGGCGACAGGAGTCACCGTCTGCTCCTTTCCCAAGAGTATCATCGAAGAAATGGTCGCCACGACGCCGGAGCTCCAGCATAAGCTGCACGAGCAGTCCTTGAAGGAACTCGACGAGGCGCGCGAGTGGATTCTCACGCTCGGCCGCAAATCGGCGGCGGAGAAGGTGGCGAGTTTTCTGTTCCTGATCGCCTCCCATATCGATCCCGAGCAGTTGGGGGCTGACGGTCCCATCTGCTTCGAATTGCCGCTCAAGCGTGCCGACATCGCCGATTTTCTCGGTCTCACCATCGAGACCGTCAGCCGCCAGATCACCAAACTGCGAAGGACCGGCACGATCGTCGTCGAGCACAACCGAACCGTCACCGTGCCCAACCTGCGCCTGCTGCAGGAGTGCTGCGAAGTCGACCGCTGAGACTGGGCGTCTCGGCCGGCGTGGTCGCCCGCTTCACACCGCCTTGGAATACCGGAATGCCGACGTCTTCAGATGCGCGTCGAACCGGGCCGCGACGATGCGCGTGAACGGCCGGGCGTCGTCCGGGATCACGAAGCGGTCGGCCTCGACGCGGCAAAGCCCGTCGGTGTCGCTTGTGGCGATCATGCGGGCTTCCGCGATATAGGGCGCGGCGGCCGCGCCGAATCGGGCTTCCAGGTCGGCAAAGCAGACGGCGAAGTCGCACATCAGCCGTTCGATCCAATAGGCGCGAACGCGGTCGTCATCGCTCAGCCGGTAGCCGCGCCCGACGGGGAGACGGTCGGCGTCGACGGCAGCGCGATAGGATGCGGTCGGAACGATGTTCTGTACGTAGCCGTCGCGAAGCCGTCCGATCGAAGAGGCGCCGAGCCCGATCATCGTTGCGCAGGCGTCCGTCGTATAGCCCTGAAAATTGCGGTGCAGCGTGCCTGTGCGCGCCGCTTCGGCGAGCGTGTCGTGCGGCAGCGCGAAGTGATCGATGCCGATCGCCGCGTAACCGGCCGCGACCAGCGCCGCCTCGGCGAGGCGCGCCTGTCGGAAGCGCTCCGTCTGATCCGGCAAATCCTCGTCCCGGATCATCGTCTGATGCTTCTTCAGCCACGGCATGTGGGCATAACCGAACAGCGCGATGCGGTCCGGCGCGAGATCGACGACCTTCTCCAGCGTTGCGGCAAGCCGCCTTTCCGTCTGCAACGGCAGGCCGTAAAGGGCGTCGATATTCAGGGAGCCGATGCCGATCGCGCGCAGGCTTGCGATGACCTCCCGGGTCAATTCGAAGCTCTGGGGCCGATTGATGGCGGCCTGCACGGCGGGATCGAAATCCTGAACGCCGATGCTCGCCCGCGTCATGCCCAGCGCCGTGAGGCCGTCGAGCGTGTCGTCGGTGACGTCGGACGGGTCGATCTCGACACTGATTTCGGTCGCCGCGTCGATCGTGAAGGCCTCACGAAGAGCGTCGGACAGGCGTTGAAAGTCGCCGGAGCGCATCAGGCTAGGGGAGCCGCCGCCGAAGTGGAGTTGCGCCACCGGTGCCGGAAAACCGATCGCCCGCGAGACCAGCGCGATCTCGCGCAACAAGGAGGCGACGTAGTCCGCGACCGGGCCATACTGCCTGGTATGTTTGGTGTGGCAGCCGCAGAACCAGCACAGCCGGTCGCAATAGGGAACGTGGATATACAGTGAGACGCGCTCGCTTTGGCCGATCGCGCCCAGCATCTCGGGCAGCAGCGTCGGGCCGAGATCGGCCTCGAAATGCGGCGCCGTCGGATAGCTCGTATAGCGGGGAACCGGCTCGCTGTAGCGGGCCAGGATCAATGCTGGATCACGCACCACGACTCACCTCGATCTGTTTCAGCAGCGGGACGATTTGGGCCTTCTCGAAAGCGATATGGCGTCTCATGCCGCCGAAGAAGCCGCGCAGCATGTAGCCGAGGGCCTCGGGATTGCGCGGTTCGAGACCGCTGACGAAGCCGATGAGCGCTTCCGCCAGCTCTTCGGCGAACATGTCGTCCTCCCAGTGCTCGAAATGGAGGCTCTCCAGCGCTTCCTTGATGTCCGCGTCCCGGGCGAAGCGTGATTTCAGGAGCGGAAACAGTACGGATTCCTCGAAATCGTGAGCACTCATGACGGTCGGGCAAAGGCTGCGCGCGACATGCAGCGCATCCTGGCGATCGACGTGATCGGGCAGGTGGTCGGCAATATCCTCCAGACGGTTGCACAGGTCCGACAATACCCGGAAATGACCGCTGAGCCGGCTGACGAGGCTCTCGCCGCCCTGCGAAAAAACGCCGGCACCGATCGACCGCAAGGGGGCGGCTCCACGCCCTATCGCGCGTCTTCGTTGTGCCCTGGATCGCATTTCTAGACTCCGGCGGCGGTCATCGGCTGGACCATTCATAGACGTCAGCAGGCACTAACCTCCTTGATCCAAGTCAAAGCAAAGGTTTTTGGACGCTGGCAAAGAGCAAGCGGACGTCGCGGCGTCATCAAGGCTGGCACGTCGCGCCGCGAGGGATTTTGGAGAACATTGATCATGAAGAATCAGGTTGAGGCGATTCTGGTCGGCCTGGGAGCGCTGCTGGCGTTGCTCGGCGCAGCCTTCGCCAGGGATGCGCTGTTCGAGGCTCACGCCTGGGTGCTGTTTTTCGTTTTGGCCGTCGCCACCATCATCTTGCTGCGGCGGATCGAATTTTCGGCGCTGCCAATCTCCGGCGTGGGAAAGCGGGACCCATCGCAGGCCAGCGAGGCGGGCTATGCCGACGACGTCGTGCGCTACGGCGTCATCGCCACGCTCTTCTGGGGGATCGCCGGCTTTCTCGTCGGCGTGATCGTGGCGTCCCAGCTCGCCTGGCCGGAACTCAATTTCGAGCCGTGGCTGAATTTCGGTCGGCTTCGCCCGCTCCATACCTCGGCGGTGGTCTTCGCCTTTGGTGGCAACGCGCTGATCGCGACATCGTTCTATGTTGTCCAACGCACTACACGCGCGCGTTTGTGGGGCGGCGATCTCGCCTGGTTCGTCTTCTGGGGCTATCAGCTGTTCATCGTGCTGGCCGCGACCGGGTACTTGCTCGGCATCACCCAGAGCAAGGAATACGCCGAGCCGGAATGGTATGTGGATCTCTGGCTGACGGTCGTCTGGCTGGCCTATCTCGCGGTGTTCCTCGGCACGCTGATCAAGCGTAAGGAACCGCATATCTACGTCGCCAACTGGTTCTATTTGTCCTTCATCGTGACCGTCGCCATGCTGCACGTGGTCAACGGGCTGTCGATGCCGGTCTCGCTGCTCGGTTCCAAGAGTTATTCGGCCTTCTCGGGCGTGCAGGATGCGCTGACCCAGTGGTGGTACGGGCACAACGCCGTCGGTTTCTTCCTCACCGCCGGCTTCCTGGGGATGATGTACTATTTCATCCCGAAGCAGGCGAACCGTCCGGTCTATTCCTACCGGCTGTCGATCATCCACTTCTGGTCGCTGATTTTCCTCTACATCTGGGCGGGGCCGCATCATCTCCATTACACGGCGTTGCCCGACTGGGCGCAGACGCTGGGCATGGTGTTCTCGGTGATGCTGTGGATGCCGTCCTGGGGCGGCATGATCAACGGTCTGATGACGCTTCAGGGCGCCTGGGACAAACTGCGCACCGATCCGATCCTGCGGATGCTGGTGATCTCGGTCGCCTTCTACGGCATGTCGACCTTCGAAGGCCCGATGATGTCGATCAAGGCGGTCAATTCGCTCAGCCATTACACCGATTGGACCATCGGGCATGTGCATTCCGGCGCGCTTGGCTGGAACGGCCTGATCAGTTTCGGCGCGATCTACTTCCTGGTGCCGAAGCTATGGGGACGCGAACGGCTTTACAGCCTGCGTCTCGTCAACTGGCACTTCTGGCTGGCCACGCTGGGCATCGTGATCTACGCGGCGGTCATGTGGGTTGCCGGCATCATGCAGGGGCTGATGTGGCGCGAATACGGGGCGGACGGCTACCTCGTCTACTCCTTCGCCGAAGTCATCGCGGCCATGTATCCCTACTACGTGCTGCGCATGCTGGGCGGGCTGCTCTACCTCAGCGGCGCGTTGGTCATGGCCTTCAACATCTACAAGACGATCCGCGGCGACGTGCGAGTTGAGGCCCCGATGGGCCGCGCGACAGCCGCCGCGCAGCCGGCCAGCTAAAGGGGATGAGTATGAGCAAGAAAGACGACGACTCCGCGCTGAAGGGTGCTCTCCCGGAGGTCAAGGCCGATCCCATAGCCCGCGGCCTCTTGTCCCGGCACGGCGTGATCGAGCGCAACGCCACGCTTCTGCTCGTCCTGTCGCTGCTGGTGGTCAGCGTCGGCGGGATCGTCGAGATAGCGCCGCTGTTCTATCTCGAGAACACGATCGAGAAGGTGGAGGGCGTGCGGCCCTACTCCCCGCTCGAACTGGCTGGCCGCAACATCTACATCCGCGAGGGCTGCTACACCTGCCACAGCCAGATGATCCGGCCATTCCGCGACGAGGTGGAACGCTATGGCCCTTACAGTCTGGCGGCGGAGTCGATGTACGATCATCCATTCCAGTGGGGCTCGAAACGTACGGGACCGGATCTGGCCCGCGTCGGCGGCCGCTATTCCAACGAATGGCAGGTCCAGCACCTGACCGATCCGCGTTCGGTCGTGCCGGAATCGGTCATGCCGACCTATGCCTTCCTGCGGAAGGAGCTGGTCGTGGAGGATCCGGCCGGGCATCTCGTTGCCAACCGCCGCGTCGGCGTGCCCTACACCGATGCGATGATCGAGAACGCCGCGACCGACCTGCGCGCCCAGGCGGACCCGGAGGCCGACACGTCGGCGCTTCTCGATCGCTACCCCAAGGCCGTCGTCAGCGATTTCGACGGCGATCGGCAAAAGCTCACCGAAATGGATGCGCTCGTCGCCTACCTGCAAATGCTCGGAACGCTGGTCGACTTTTCGGCCTACGAGCCTGAACTCAACGACCGGTAAGGGCCGAAAGATGGATTTCGAATACCAGAGCATGCGCACCTTCGCCGACAGCTGGGGTCTTTTGTACCTCGTACTGATTTTCGTCGCCGTCCTCGCCTGGGTCCTGCGACCCGGCGCACGCAAAGCGGCCGACGAGGCCGCACGCATCCCGTTCAAGGAGGACTGATCGATGGCGGACGAAAGAGAGATCGACCCGGTCACCGGTGTCGAAACGACGGGCCATTCCTGGGACGGTATCAAGGAACTGAACAATCCGATGCCGCGATGGTGGCTGTGGACGTTCTACGCGACGATCGCGTTTTCGCTGGTTTACGTTGTGCTCTATCCGGCTTTGCCGCTGATCAATTCGGCGACGAAGGGTGTGCTGGGATGGTCGAGTCGCTCCGATCTGCGCGCCGACATCGCAAGCGCGCAAGCGCGCAATGTCGATCGCATCGAGGCGATCAAGGCATCGTCCGTGACGGACATCGCCGCCGACGAAAATCTGCGCCAGTTCGCGATCTCCGCGGGCAACGCGGCCTTCAAGGTCAATTGCGTCCAGTGTCACGGCTCCGGCGCGGCCGGCAGCGCCGGCTATCCCAACCTCAACGACGACGCCTGGATCTGGGGTGGCGGCGTGGAGGATATCTACACGACTATCCTTCACGGCGTGCGCTACGGCGACGATGACGAGACCCGGATATCCGAGATGCCTGCGTTCGGCCGCGACGAAATCCTCGACCGCGAGCAGATCGCGGCGGTCGCAGCCTATGTGCGCAAGCTCTCCGGCCAGGAGGCGGACGCTGCGGCCGCCGCGAGCGGCGCGACCGTCTATGCCGACAACTGCGCCGCCTGCCATGGCGAGGCGGGCGAGGGTGTCCGCGAGCTTGGGGCGCCACGCCTCGCCGACGCGCTCTGGCTCTATGGCGGCAGCCAGAGCGAGATCATGGCACAGGTAGGCACACCGCAGCACGGTGTCATGCCGGGCTGGGGCGAACGTCTGGGTGAAGTGACCGCAAAGCAGCTGGCCGTTTATGTCCACAGCCTCGGCGGCGGCGAATAGGGAAGCATACCAACCTGCGGACGTATCAACCCATCGAACTGGATGACGATCCCCGAGATCTAAATTTCGCCGCGTCGCTGCGGGCGATCCAGATCGCGATCGTCATCCAGCTGGCGACGTAGAAAACGCCGATGGCGAGCACCGCTTCTCCCGGGAAGGGGCCGATATCGGCGCGTTCGACGAACTCGGTCAGGGAGCCGACGCCGGTGGGATGCACCAGCAGCTTGCCGATATAGGCGGCCGTCTGGATCAACAGGATCCAGAGGTAGTTTCTGCGAATCCGCCGGCCGATCGCTGTCGCCTGACTGATATGATAGACCGGGTGCAGGTAGTTTTCGGCGAGGACTGTCGTCCAGCCGTTCTCGGTGCGCAGATCGCCGTCCTGCAGCATCGGCGCGTAGAAATTGTTTTCCATCCAGCGCGCCCGTGCCCGCCAGACATTGAAATAGCGATATCGCCGCGCCTCGAGCAGCAGAAAAAACAGAATCAGGATGCCGACCAGGACCAGTGGCAGCGGTGAGGCGTTGGGCGATGAAAACGCGATCGACAGAGCGATGCCGAGCGTGACGACAGCCCAGTTCGTCGTGGTGTCGAGCCGGGTCCGCCAAATCGTCGAGCGATAGATCTCTCCGCGATAAAGATGGGCGAGCGCGCCCATCTCGGAATTGCTGAAATCGCGTGCGGCCGCGGGTTCCCGGACGGAATCCATTGCTTCCTCCCTGCCTCGCCGCACGCCTAAAGTGTCTCACGGGGCGGAGCGGGGGTCAAAGCGGCTGGTTGATCTGGGTCAAGGATCGACGGCGCCATTACGGTGAAAAGACTTGCGATCATGCCGGACAGCCCTCCGGCAATGCAGGAGTCGCAATTGGACCAACCCGCCGAAATAACGCAGATCGACGTCGAGGCCGTCAATGCCGGGGGACGCCAGCAGAGCCAGCCGCTCTATGCGCCGCGCCAGAAGATCTTTCCCAAGCGTGCCGAGGGCAATTTCCGCCGCTTGAAATGGATCGTCATGGCGATCACGCTCGGCATCTACTACGTCACGCCATGGCTGCGGTGGGACCGGGGGCCTTACGCGCCCGACCAGGCGGTCCTGATCGATCTGGCCAATCGCCGATTCTATTTCTTCTTCATCGAGATATGGCCGCAGGAATTCTTCTTCGTCGCCGGATTGCTGGTCATGGCTGGCGTCGGCCTTTTTCTGATCACGTCCGTCGTCGGACGGGCCTGGTGCGGCTACACCTGTCCACAGACGGTCTGGACCGATCTGTTTCTCGTCGTCGAGCGCTTCTTCGAGGGCGACCGCAACGCCCGCATCCGTCTGGACAAGGCGCGGTGGAGCGCGGACAAGATCCGCAAGCGCGTCTTCAAGCACACGACCTGGCTCGTGATCGCGGCGGCGACCGGCGGCGCCTGGATCTTCTATTTCGCCGACGCGCCGACACTGCTCACCAGCTTCATCCTCGGTGAAGCGCCCTTCGTCGCCTACGCCACCGTCGGCATTCTGACCGCCACCACTTATATCTTCGGCGGTTTCATGCGCGAACAGGTCTGCATTTATATGTGCCCCTGGCCGCGCATCCAGGCCGCGATGCTGGACGAGGATTCGCTGACCGTCACCTACAATGACTGGCGCGGCGAGCCGCGCACGCACGGTGCCAAGAAGGCGGCGGCGGCCGGCCTTGCGGCTGGGGACTGCGTCGACTGCAATGCCTGCGTCGCGGTTTGCCCCACCGGCATCGACATTCGCGACGGGCAACAACTGGGCTGCATCACCTGCGCGCTCTGCATCGACGCATGCGATACCGTGATGGACCGGCTCGGCCGGGAGCGCGGGCTGATTTCCTACGCGACGCTGCGCGACTACGACGCCAATCTCGCGATCGCCACCGATCCGGCGAGCGGAGCGATCGACCCATCCCGAGTACGGGACGAGAACGGCCGTTTTCGCGACAATCTTCGCCACTTCGACTGGCGGATCATCTTCCGGCTGCGGACGCTGATCTACACCGCTATATGGGCGGCGATCGGGGCCGCCTTGGTCATCGCGCTGATGGCGCGCGACAGGCTCGAGATCAACGTCCAGCACGACCGCAACCCGGTGGCCGTGACGCTCAGCGACGGCTCGATTCGCAACGGCTATACCGTCAAGCTGCTCAACATGATCCCGGAGCCCCGCGTGATCACCCTCGGTATCGAGGGCCTGCCCGGTGCGACGATGGAAATCAACGAGATCGCGCAACCGGCCGGCACCCACTTCGCGGTGCCGGTGGAACCTGATAAACTGCGCACATTGCGCGTCTTCGTTGCGCAGCCGCCCGAGACCATCGCGCCGGGCGCGACCAACTTCCGTTTTGTCGTCAAGGATCAGGCGTCGGAAGCGACGAGCGCCTACAAGGCAATCTTCGAAGTTCTGGAGGAATGACCATGCTGGCTCGCTTGTTTCGACCGCGCGAATTCACCGGCTGGCATATGTGGGCGGTGATGGTCCTGTTCTTCGGGACGATTATTTCGGTAAACCTCGTGCTTGCCTATTTCGCCAATTCCAGCTGGAGTGGGCTTGTCGTCCAGAACTCCTACGTGGAGAGCCAGCGTTTCGACACCGAGACCGCGGCGAAGCGTCGCCAGGCGGCGCTTGGCTGGACCGTGCGCACGTCTTACCAGGACGGGGTCTTCACGGTCAGTCTCATCGACGGAACGGAGCGCGCCATCCGCGACGCTTCGGTGGAGGCGACGATCGGGCATCCGGCTTCCGAGCGGGAGGATCGCACCATCCTGCTGCAGGCTGATCCGGGCGGAACCTACACCGCTCCAACCGAGCTCGGCACGGGGCTTTGGGAGGCCGCCATCGTCGTCACGGGGACGGACGAGCAGCCTTGGGAAAAAGCGGTGCGCTTCGTGGTGGAGTGAGACGGTCATGAGCTGTTGTGGTGGGGCGCTGGCCACGAGCTTCGCGCTCGAAACCGTTGATCCGGCGAGCGCGCTGCGGGCCGAGGAACTGATGCGGTCGGGACGCGTCAACGAAGACGGCACGGTCCAATACGTCTTCTCGGTTCCGGATATCTCGTGCGGCCGCTGCATGACCACGATCGAAACGGCGCTGACGCCGCTCGACGGCGTCGTCTCGGCGCGCGTCAATTTGACGATGCGCCGGGTGACCGTGGTTCTCGATGCCGCGGATCGATCGCCACTGGTCGTCAGTGATGCCCTGGAGCGTCTTGGCTATGGCGCGACGCCGGTCGACATCGGCGATCTGGACGACTTGTCCCGCCAGCGGGAATCGGCTGGTCTGCTCAAGGCGTTGGCCGTCGCCGGCTTCGCGGCCGGCAACATCATGCTCCTGTCGGTATCGGTCTGGTCCGGCGCCGACGCCGCGACGCGCGACCTGTTCCATCTGGTCTCGGCGCTGATCGCCCTGCCGACGGTCGCCTATTCCGGCCAGGTCTTCTTCCGGTCCGCCTTCGGCGCGCTCAGGGCCGGGCGCCTCAACATGGACGTTCCGATCTCGCTCGCCGTGGTGCTGGCGCTCGCCATGAGCGTCTTCGAGAGTCTCACCGGCGGCGCGGCGGCCTATTTCGACGCGGCGGTGACGCTGCTCTTCTTCCTCCTGATCGGGCGCTATCTCGACCAGCGCATGCGCGAGCGCGCGCGAACCGCCGTCACCGGTCTCAGCCGTCTGGCGGTGAAGGGGGCAAGCCGGGTTGAAGACGGCGAGCTCTCCTACGTGCCGCTCGACGAGGTCCGGCCTGGCATGATCCTGCGTGTCGCCGCCGGCGAGCGGGTTCCCGTCGATGGCGTGGTGGTGTGGGGGACGAGCGATCTCGACCGCTCCCTCGTCACCGGCGAGAGCGCGCCGTTTGCCGCGTCCGGCGGTGACAGGGTCGAGGCGGGGACGCTGAACCTCTCCGGTTCGATCGACATAGAGGCGCTGGCGACGGCGGAAAACTCCTTCCTCGCCGAAATCATCCGGATGATGGAAGCCGCGGAGAAGGGGCGCGGACGTTATGTGCGCGTCGCCGATCGCATGGCGCGGATCTATGCGCCGGCGGTCCACATCCTGGCCGCGGCCACCTTCGTCGGCTGGCTGGTGGCGACGGGTGGCGACTGGTACGCGGCCACTTACGCTGCCATCGCCGTCCTGATCATCACCTGTCCCTGCGCGCTTGGACTGGCGGTTCCCGTCGTTCACGTCATCGGCGCGGCGCGGCTGTTCGAGAACGGCATCCTGATGAAGGACGGCTCGGCACTGGAACGCCTTGCCGAGGCCGACCACGTCGTCTTCGACAAGACCGGCACGCTGACGACGGGTGTCCCCCGCGTCACGTCTTCGGATGTCGAGGGCGATGATGCGGGGGCCGCGCGCGCGCTCGCCGCCCATTCGACGCACCCGGCCTCAAGGGCGATCCTGGCTTTTCTCCCCGCCGCATCCGCCGGAGCGCTCTCGGCGGTTCACGAGGTGCCGGGCTGCGGTGTGGAGGGCGAAGTCGACGGTCGGCGCGCCCGTCTCGGGCGCGCCGATTGGGTCGGTGCCATCGCATCCGGCGACGGATGGTCCGGAGGGCGGGCCGGCGGCGTCGGCTTTGCGCTGGAGGGCGGTCGGCTGTTCGGCTTCGAGCTGGCGGAGACGTTGCGCGGTGACGCCGCGGCGGCGATCAACGACCTGAAGCAGGACGGCCTGGCTGTCGAGGTCCTGTCGGGCGACGCGGCTGAGCCCGTCGCGCGGATCGCCGGCGAACTCGGCCTCGCCGCAATGGCGTCGGGCCAGACGCCCGGCATGAAGATCGAGCGTCTGCATGGTTTGCAGGCACGCGGAGCAAAGGTTCTGATGGTCGGCGACGGCCTCAACGACGCGCCGAGCCTCGCGGCCGGCGACGTGTCGATGGCGCCGGCGTCCGCCTGCGACGCCGGGCGGCTGGCCGCCGATTTCGTGTTCACGCGGGACAGCCTGTTCGCGGTGCCTTTCGCCCACCGGGTCGCCGTCAAGGCCCGGCGGTTGGTACAACAGAACTTCGCGCTGGCGATTCTTTACAATTGCATTGCCGTTCCGCTGGCGATCGCGGGCTACATCACGCCGCTGGGCGCCGCCATCGCCATGTCCTCGTCCTCCATCGTCGTCGTCGCCAACTCCCTGCGCCTGGCCCGCGGCGGCAAGATGGGGCGGTGGACCGAGGGGGCGTTCGCGCCGCGCACACCGCGGCTTCCACCCCCGCGGCTCGTCGGGGAGGGGGTGGCATGAACGTCCTGATCTACCTCTTGCCGGTCGCGCTCGGGCTCGGGATGCTCGGCCTCGCCGCGTTTCTGTGGAGCCTGAAGAGCGGGCAATACGAGGATCTCGACGGCGCCGCCGAACGAATTCTTCTGGAGGATGACGAGGCCGACTGAGGCATGATCCAGGCGCGCGTCGGGTCCTCCCGGCCGGCAACAGCCATTTCCGCCCACTTGTTTCCAGGGAGATTAAGGCCATAATTATAGCCATAATAACGAGGTGCTCCCATGGACGTCACGGTCGCTGAGATGAAGGCCAACCTGTCAAACGTTCTGCGCAAGGCCGCCGCCGGCGCGGAAGTCCAGGTGACCCGGCACGGCAAGCCGTATGTCCGTCTCGGACCTGCCCGGCCGGAACGGCCGACATTGCCACGGGTCGGTGCTTTTGACGGCCAGTTTCAAGTTCCGGATAACTGGGACGATATCGCGACCGGATTCGAGCCGTACATGGAATGACGGTTGACGCATACCTGCTCGATTCGCACGTGCTCCTATGGGCGCTCTACGAAAGCGACAAGCTGCCCGAGCGCTATCGGACGGTTCTTGCCGGGAGCGCCCAGACATTCGTCAGCGCGGCGACGGTCTGGGAAGTGGAGATCAAGAAGAAGAACGGCGCGCTTCCCGTGCCGGACAAGATCTGGGAACAGTGCGCTCGAACGGGCCACCAATTCCTGCCGATCGAGACGGCGCACGCGCGCGCGGCCGCCATGCTTCCGCTCCACCATCGCGATCCCTTCGACCGTATGCTGATCGCCCAGGCCAAGCTTGAAAGGCTGACGATCCTGACGGTCGACCGCGACTTCGCCAAATACGACGTGTCGATCGCCTGACATGGGCCCCGGCGCGCCGGATCAGCCGACAGCGGAATCCGCGCCGGGAGTCGCCTGACCGCGCCGCCGGTTCGCCGCCCAGACGATCAGCGGAATGCACCAGATCGCGATGGTGAAGAGGCCGAGGCCGGCGGCGATCGGCCGTTCGAAGAAGGCGAGGAAACTGCCGTCCGCCTTGATCATCGAGGTGATGAAGTTCTGCTCCAGCATTGGGCCGAGAACCAGCCCGAGGATCGCCGGGGCGATCGGAATGTCGTTTTCCTCCATGAGAAAGCCGATGACGCCGAAGATCAGCATCAGAATGACGCCGAAGATCGAGTTGTTGATGGCGAACGAGCCGACGATGCAGAACATCAGAATGATCGGCATCAGGACCCGGGTCGGGATCGACAGGATCGTCCCGGCCGCCTTGATCGCCACCCAGCCGAGCGGCAGCATGATGAGGTTGGCCAGGAAAAACACGATGAACACCGCATAGATCATCTGCGGGTTGGTGATGAAGACCGTCGGTCCCGGATTGATCCCCTTCACGTAGAGGACTCCGATGACGATCGCGGTGATCGAATCGCCAGGAATACCGAAGACCAGTGCCGGAATCCAGGCGCCGCTGACCGCGCCGTTGTTGGAGGCGCCGGCCTCGACGAGCCCTTCCACATGGCCGGTGCCGAACTTGTCCTTCTGCTTCGAAAACCGCTTGCTGATCGCATAGGAGATCCAGGCGGCGATGTCGGCGCCGGCCCCCGGCAGCGCCCCGATGGCGGTACCGACGACGCTGCCGCGCACGACCTGCGCCGGATAGCGGCGAAGGTTGATCCACTGGCCGCGAAAGATGCCGGGCTGCCCAGTCCGTTCGATCCGCGGGCGTTCCTGGCGCGTGACGACCGAGCGCAGCACCTCAGACACAGCGAACAGGCCGATCATCGCAGGAATGAACTGGACCCCTGCCAGAAGATCGACGATGCCGAAGGTGTAGCGTGGTTCGCCAGCCGGATTGTCGATGCCGACCGTCGCGGCGAACAGGCCGATCAGCAGCGAGATCAGGCCGCGCGGAACGGAACCCGGCGAAACGAAGATCGCGCAGGACAGGCCGAGCACGACCAGCCAGAAATACTCGAAGGACGAGAATTTCAGAGCGATCTCAGCCAGTGCCGGCGAGGCGGTGACGAGAACGATCGTGCCGAAAATGCCACCGATCGACGAGAACACCAGCGCCGCGCCCAAGGCTTCTTCCGACCGGCCTTGACGGGTCATCCGGTAGGCGTCTTCGACATAAGCCGCGCTGGCCGGCGTTCCCGGCATCCGCAACAGCGCGCCCGGAATGTCGCCGGCGAAAATTGCCATCGCCGTCGCGGTGACGATCGCGGCGATCGCCGGGACCGGGTCCATGAAGAAGGTGACCGGCACGAGCAGCGCCGTCGCCATCGTCGCGGTCAGTCCCGGAATGGCCCCGACGAACATGCCGAAGCAGGCCGAGCCGAGGATGACCAGAAGCACATAGGGCTGGAAGACGAGGGCGAAGGCCTCGGCGACGACGGACATGGACCCTACCAGAGAAAGCCGAGAAAGGCGTTGCGCGGAAGCGGCACCAGCAACAGCCGCCCGAATGCCTGCTGAATAATGACGGCCGCAACGATCGAGACGAGGATCGCCGTCAGCGGCTTGACCCTGAGCGTCAGCATCAGCGCGGCTATCATCATGAACGCCATCGGCACGAAGCCGATGAGGTCGGAGAAGAGGATGTAGATGACGATCAGCGCGAGCGAGACGGCGAGGCCGATGACGGACGCGGGCGAGCGCGCCCAGTCGGCGATGACGATGGCGGGCCGCCGCGCACCGGCCGCCACGCTGCGCCCGGTCATGTATACACCAAGCCCGAAAGTCAGGAGAGCGATCGTCTTGGGCATCGTCGCGGCGCCATAGGCCTGGCCGGGAATTGCCGAGAATTGCGTCGCTGAGAGGAAAATAGCGATTGCGCCGGCCAGAAGCAGGACGCCGAGGGTGAGATCATTGAGCTTCATCGACGCGCTCTTTTGGACCGGGAATGGTCGCGTGGCGGATCGCGTCCCGCGCGCCGGCGACAGGGGAAGGCGTCCGGCCGCGCGGCCGGACGCATCTTGGCTGTCTCAGTTCTTCGCCAAGCCGGCCTCTTTCATCACCTCACCGAGGCTGGCGTCGTCGTCGGCGACGATCTTCGTCGCCTCCTCGCCCCCCGCCCAGCGCACGCCGAACCCGCGGTCCTTCATGAAGCTCTGGTATTGGTCGCTGTTATAGGCTTTTTCGATGGCGCTGGTCAGCTTGGTCTTGACGTCGTCCGGCAGGCCCTTCGGCGCGGCAACGGAACGCCAGACCGCCAGTGTCCAGTCGGAATCGACGCCTTCCTTGAGCGTCGGCACGTCGGGGAACATGGCCTGGCGTTCGGCGGACATGGATGCCAGCGGCCGCACCCGGCCCGCCTCGATCATCGCCCGGCCCTCGGCAAGCGACGACGGTACGATGTCGACACCGCCAGCCACCATGTCGGTAATTCCCGGCGACGCGCCCTGACTCGGAACCCAGGTCACCTGATCCGGTGGCAGATCCTCCGACAACAGCCAGCCGGCAAGGCCGAGATGCCAGATGCCGCCCTGACCGGTGCCGGACGCCTTGAAGGTGCCCTTCGGTTGCGACTTGATGGCGTCGCGGAGCTGCTCGAGCGACTCGTATTCGGAATCAGCCGAGACCATGATGCCGCCCGGATCGGCATTGACCAGGGCGAGGATGTCGAAATCCGCGTAGGTAAGGTCGGTGAGGCCCTGCCAATGCATCATGTCGATCTCGATCGTCATGATGCCCAGCGTGTAGCCGTCCGGCTCGGCATTGGCGATGGCGCTGTGGCCGACCACGCCGGAGCCGCCGGTGCGGTTCACCACATTCACCGGCACGCCCAGTTCTTCCTGTAGCAGCGAGGCGAGGATGCGGCCGACCGCGTCGGTGCCGCCGCCCGCGCCCCACGGCACGATCATCTGGATGGGCCGTTCGGGATAGGCCGATTGCGCCGAAGCGACGCCGGTGCCGAGAACGCTGGACGCCATAAGCGCTGCGGCAATTGTGATAATGGAACGTCTGCGCATGTTTCCTCCCAGATGGCTTGCTCGCAAAAGCGCGACGCGAAGACCCTCGACCACGGGACCGCGCCTCGGTGCCGCGCAGCGATCATGCGATCTCGTCTCCCAGGCTGACTATCAGGCGCGCTACGTGGCGTGTCAATGTATACTTTGTCAGGCACGTGCCCACGACGCCGGAGCACGCGTGTCTTACGAACCGCGACTGGAAAACGAAAAATCGACAACCCGGAGCGCGGTATTCTAGGCTGGCGGCAGGGGTGCATGTTGAATTCAGTGAATGTCGTTGGTGTGGCCGTTTGCACGATCGCCGAAAGCGCGGCAGAGACGGCTTGCGTCATGATGATACCGGCGCGACCGCGTCGGGTATCGACGCGCGGGCAGCGAAATCGAACGGAGACGATCAGTTGGGTAAACACATCACCGGCCTGGAGGAGATCGAAGATCATTTCGATGTCGTCGTGCTCGACCAATGGGGGGTGCTGCACGACGGCGACGCGCTTTATCCTGGCGTTCTGGAGGCGCTTGCCCGGCTGACCAACGCCGGCAAGACGATCGCGCTTCTGTCCAATTCGGGCAAGCGGGCGGCGCCGAACCGCGAACGCCTTGCCGGCTTCGGCATTCCGGTCGAGGCGATGGAATGCATCATGACGTCCGGTGAAGCGCTTTGGCACGATCTGGCGAACGGTGTGGTGAAGGGCTTCGATCACCTGTTCCCCGTCGCCGCGACCCCGGAGGATGCCATTGCCTGGGCGGACGGTCTCGACGGGATTTCGCTCGTCGACACACTAGCGACGGCGGACGCGATCCTGATCATGGGCTTGCCGGACGACGCCGAGTTGTCGTCCTATCAGGGGCTTGTCGACGAGGCGCTGGCCCGCCGCGTGCCTGTCCTTTGCGCCAACCCCGATCGTGCCTCACCGCGACCGGGTGGCAGACTGGTGGTGGCGCCGGGCGCCCTGGCGGCGCGTTACGAGGCGGCCGGCGGGCGCGTTATCTGGTACGGCAAGCCGCATGCACGGGTCTTCGAGGCGACGGCTCAGGCATTGGGCAATCCGAAGCAAGATCGCATTCTCATGGTCGGAGATTCGCTGCAACATGACGTGGCGGGCGCCAGTGCCGCCGGCTGGCGAACGCTTTTCGTTCGCGATGGCCTCCACGCGCAATCCCTTGCCGATAAGCGCGGCGGCGACCTGGATGCGCAAATCGAAAAGCTCGCGAGCAACGACGGCGCGCCGCTGCCCGATTATACGATCCGGATACTGCAATGGGGTGTCGAGGATGCACGATCCTGATTTTCTGGCGCTGTCGGGGCGTCTGGGGCGTGACCCGCTTTATCTTGGCCTCGACATCGGCACCTCCGGCGTGCGCAGCGCCGTCGTCGATTCCGATGGTAGCCTGGTCTCGAGCGCTCGCGAACCGATGCACCCGTCGAAGGGTGACGGCGTGTCCGCCGAAACATGGTGGGACACGGTCTCCGCCTGCCTCGATGCCCAGGCAAAGGCGCTTACGGACAAGGGCGGTTCGATGGCCTCGGTCCGCGCCGCCGCGATCGACGGTACCTCAGGCACGATGGTCCTGGTCGACGGCGACGCCCGGCCGGTGACGCCAGCGCTGATGTATGATTCATCCGGCTTCGACGACGAGGCGATGCGTATCGCGGCCTGTGCGCCGCAGGATTCGATCGTGCGCGGAAGCGGCTCGGCCCTTGCCCGCATGCTGCGGTTGCAGAATCATGACCCTGATCGGCGGGCGCGCCATCTTTGCCATCAGGCCGATTTCATCCTGGCGCGGCTGACGGGGCGACCCGGATTGTCCGACGAGAACAATGTTCTGAAATTGGGCTACAACCTCGAGAGCGAATCCTGGCCGGACTGGTTCGCGGCCTGCGGCGCGCGGATGGACCTGCTCCCGGACGTCTTGCGCGTTGGCGCGATTGCCGGAACCGTCACGGAGGCAATGGCCGATCGGTTCGGCTTCGCGCGCGATCTCAGGCTTGTCGCCGGCACCACCGACAGCGTCGCCGCTTTTCTCGCGTCGGGCGCGACGGCAATCGGCGAAGCGGTGACGTCGCTCGGCACAACGCTGGCAATCAAGCTCTTGTCGGATGTGCGGGTGGACGACGCGGCGCGGGGTATCTACAGCCACCGACTCGGCGACCGGTGGCTGGCCGGCGGCGCGTCGAACACCGGCGGCGGCGCCCTGCTGCGTCACTTTTCCGCCGAGACGATCGCGGCGCTGTCCGAGCGGATCGATCCGGATCGGCCGACCGGGCTCGACTATTATCCCCTCGCCAGGGCCGGCGAACGGTTTCCCGTCAACGATCCCTCGCTCGCTCCACGACTGACGCCGCGTCCAGACGACGATGCGGTGTTTCTGCAAGGCATGCTGGAGGCGATCGCTCGGATCGAGGGCGAGGGCTACGCCGCCCTTGTCGCGCTCGGGGCGCCGGCGCCGGCCCGCGTTCTGACCGCCGGCGGCGGCGCGCAAAACGATGCCTGGACGGCGATCCGGCGCCGGACCCTCGGCTGTCCCGTCGAGAAGGCGCCCGAAGCCGAAGCTTCGGTCGGCATGGCGTTGCTGGCGCGACGCGGCATGGAGCAGGTCGAAGCCTGACCGGCTGCGTCCGCAGCCGTCGTTGCGGATGCCTCAGGCGTTCCGTCCGGTACGGTGATCACCCGCGCTCATAACGTGCGACCGTCTGCTCGATGGCGCCGAAGATCGACCGGTGCTTGTCGTCGAGCATCTCGATCCGCACCGTATCGCCGACCCGCAGGAACGGCGTTTTCGGCGCACCGCCCGCGATCGTCTCGACGGCGCGCGATTCCGCCAGGCACGCATAGCCGACGCCGCCATCCGCAATCGATTTGCCGCGTTCGCCGTCGCGCTTGTTGGATACCGTTCCCGAGCCGATGATCGTGCCGGCCGAGAGCGGCCGCGTCCTGGCTGCATGGGCGATCAGCGTCGGCAAGTCGAAACTTACGTCGATTCCGGCATTCGCCCGGCCAAACGGTTTGCCATTGTAGTCCACCGCAAGCGGCAGATGCAGCCTGCCGCCATCCCACGCTTCGCCGAGTTCGGCGGGCGTCACCGCGACGGGCGAGAAGGCCGCGGGCGGCTTCGACTGGAAGACGCCGAAGCCCTCGCCGCGTTCCGCCGGGATCAGGTCGCGCAACCAGGCGTCGTTGACCAGCATGACGAGGCGGATCGCGGCGCGCGCCTCATCGACGCTCGCGCCCATCGCCACGTCGCCAAGGATCACCGCGATCCCACCCCCCATGTCGAGGCCAAAGGCCTCGTCGGCGAGCGGGATCGGGTCGCGCGGACCGAGGAAGGCATCCGAGCCGCCTTGCTGGATCGGCGGGTCGCTCCGGGTGGCCTCCGACATCTCGGCGCCGCCGGCCTTGCGGATCAATTCAAGATGGCTGCCGTAGGCCGAACCGGTCGCCCATTGAAACGCGCGGGGCAGCGGGCTCATGGCGTCGTGCTCGTGAAACCGTTCGACCGGCACCGAACCGCGCTCGAGGCTGTCGGCGAGCGCTTGCAGATGCGGGGCGACGCGCGCCCAGTCGTCGAGCGCCCGCTGCAGGCTGGGCGCGAGGAACGAGGCGTCGGTCATTTGGGTCAGGTCGCGGGACACGACGACGAGTCGCCCGTCGCGGCGGCCATCCTTGAGCGTTGCGAGTTTCATCAGTCCCACTTTCCTCGGATGCGCCGTGGAGGCGCTGTTTCGGTCCTGCTCCGCGATTTTTGTCGTTGCACTGCCGGGTATTCGTGGCAGTGCGGGTCAGATGCCGGGAAGCGGGATTTAAGCATGAAGGCCATTGTCCACCCAGCTTGACAGGCTTCGCTGCGACGGTCGAGGCCTTCTTGAAGCCGGGCGCCAACCCTATCGCGACGGCGTCTGGCGGGCGGCGAAAGCCGGGTCTTGCCTTCCTTCGCAAGAGTTCCAATTTTCCGGCAGAAGGACATCCACTCCGCCGCGAGCGGCGGCGCAGCGAAAGGCTATTTCCATGACCATCAGACTTGCCACCATAACCGGACTCATCGTCGCGACCATGAGTGTTTCGGCCTGTACCACGACGCAGAAGACGGTCGGCGGCGCCGTCGTTGGTGGCGTCGGCGGGGCGGTCCTGGGTGACGCGATCGCCGGAACCGGCGGTGCCGTGGTGGGCGGCGTCGCGGGCGCGGTCGCGGGCGGCGCCGTCGGGCGCAATCTGCACTGAGGCGCAGCCGGCGGTTGGACGAACCTCCGGCCGGTGCTTGACCGGTCGAGAATAGGATGAGGGCCGCGCTCCCGTCGGAGCGCGGCCCTCATCGCGTGAGTTGGTCGTTTTTGGCGGTATTAGCCGGCCCGCAGCGGCGAGATCGCGATCTCGACGCGGCGGTTCTTGGCTCGGCCCTGCTCGGAGTCGTTGGTAGCGACCGGCTGGCTTTCGCCGAAGCCCTGGGTGTTCAGGCGGCGCGGGTTGACACCCTGGCTTGCCAGGAACTGGCTGACCGAGGTGGCACGCTGCTGCGACAGCTGCAGATTGTAGGCGTCAGAGCCCTGACTGTCGGTGTGGCCGTAGACGTCGACGATCGACTTGTCGAACTCCTGCAGGACCAGCGCCACCGAACTGAGCGTCGGATAGAAGGCCGGCAGGATCGACGCCTGGTCGCTCGGGAAGGTGATGTTCGACGGCATGTTGAGAATGATGCGATCGCCGGCCCGGGTGACGGAGACGCCGGTACCCTGGAGCTGCCGGCGCAGCTTGTCTTCCTGCGAATCCATGTAGGCACCGATACCGCCGCCCGCCAGCACGCCGACGCCGGCGCCGATCAGCGCGGCGCGGCCCGAATCGGCGCCCGTCGCCTCGCCGACGAGATAGCCGCCGAGCGCGCCGACACCGGCGCCGATGCCGGCCCCGCCGACGGTGTTGGAGAGCTTGGCTTCACCCGTATACGGGTCGGTCGTGCAACCGGCGACGGCGGTGGTCAGCGCAAGGACGAGGGCGAGCTTTTTCATGAGCGATATCCAGTGTTGGCTTCGGGGCCTTCACGGCCCGCTTCGTGTCCATTCGCGGTCGGCGTTAGTTGCTACAAGTGACTGAAATACGACTGATCAGATAGCCGCCGCAATTCCATTCCAGCGTTACCCACAGGCAACGGACAGAGCGTCCGCGTCCTTGTGGTATTCACAAAAAGAAAGGCCGGCCTCGCAAAGCGACACCGGCCGTCCTCGAGTTCGGCTGGCTCAGGCCGCCCGCTGCTTTTCCAGAAGGCCGCGATTGATCAGCAGTTCGGCGATCTGGACAGTGTTGAGCGCCGCGCCCTTGCGCAGATTGTCGGAGACGATCCAGATGTTCAGCCCGTTCTCCAGCGTCTGGTCCTCGCGGATGCGGGAAATGTAGGTGGCGTCTTCACCTGCCGATTCATACGGCGTGATGTAGCCGCCGTCCTCGTGCTTGTCGACGACGAGGCAACCCGGCGCCTCGCGCAGGATCGCGCGTGCCTCGTCGGCGGTGATCGGGTTCTCGAACTCGATGTTCACCGCCTCGGAATGGCCGATGAAGACCGGCACGCGCACGGCCGTGCAGGTAACCTTGATCTTCGGGTCGAGCATCTTCTTGGTCTCGACCATCACCTTCCACTCTTCCTTGGTGGAACCGTCCTCCATGAAGACGTCGATATGGGGAATGACGTTGAAGGCGATGCGCTTGGTGAACGTCTTGCGCTCGATTTCATCGGCGACGAACACCGCGCGGCTCTGGGTGAACAGCTCGTCCATGCCGTTCTTGCCGGCGCCCGATACCGATTGGTAGGTCGAAACGACGATACGCTTGATCTTGGCGTGATCGTGTAGCGGCTTCAGCGCCACGACCAGCTGCGCGGTCGAGCAGTTGGGGTTGGCGATGATGTTCTTCTTGGTGAAACCCGTGATGGCATCGGCGTTCACTTCCGGAACGATGAGCGGCACGTCTGGATCGTAGCGGAAGGCCGAGGAATTATCGATGACGACGCAGCCCTTGGCCGCGATCTTCGGCGACCATTCCTTGGACACGTTGCCGCCGGCCGACATCAGGCAGATGTCGGTTCCGGTGAAGTCGTACTGGTCGAGCGGCTTCGTCTTCAGCGTCTTGTCGCCGAAGGAGACCTCGGTCCCGAGGCTACGGCGCGAAGCCAGCGCCACGACCTCGTCCGCGGGAAATCCGCGCTCGGCGAGGATGCTCAGCATTTCGCGCCCGACATTGCCGGTGGCGCCGACGATGGCAACCTTGTAACCCATGGGATACAATCCTTCGCTCTCCCCGTCTGATCATTGCACGCTCGTCTACCGCCCCGGGGGAGACAAGCGGGGCAGACGGCGTCAGATAATCGACGTTTTGATCGTGGAGCGCGCGAACATGGCCTGCGATATGCGCGGAGACACCCCGCTTGTCAATCGGGCCGCCAGAACGAAAAAAGGCCAGCCCCTTTCGGAGGGCCGGCCATTCATTTCGGGGACGCACCGGGCAGACTCGCCCGACGGCCCGCGATCCGTGTGACGGGAACGAAAGCTAGACCCGACGCGGATCGCGCTTGGGCTCGCTGTCGCGGCCCAGGAACTTCTTGGCGACCCAGCCGACAAAAACGGCTTTCAGGATACCTCTAATCATCGTGCTCTCCTTCGACTGATTGAGGATACAATGACTGATGCAGCCAAGTGGTTGCATGGCGTGAGTCGCAAGGATCACTGGGCGCGAGAGCGCTCAGGCGGCGAGCTTCTTTCGGAAACTGTCGCGCACCGCATCACCCATCTCGGCCGTGCCGATCTTCCGGCAACCGTCGGACATGATGTCGCCGGTGCGGATGCCGCTGCCGAGCACCTCGGCAACCGCGGCCTCCAGCGCGTCGGCCTCTGCAATCATCGCGAAGGAATAGCGCAGGCACATCGCCAGAGAGGCGATCATCGCCAGCGGGTTGGCGATGCCCTGGCCGGCGATATCGGGTGCCGAGCCGTGCACGGGCTCGTAGAGCGCGTGCCGCTTGCCGGTCTTGGCGTCGACGGCGCCGAGCGAGGCCGAGGGCAGCATGCCGAGCGAACCGGTCAGCATCGCCGCGATGTCCGACAGCATGTCGCCGAAGAGATTGTCGGTGACGATGACGTCGAACTGCTTCGGCGCGCGCACCAGCTGCATACCGCCGGAGTCGGCCAGCATGTGTTCCAGCTCAAGGTCGGCATGTTCGTCCCGGTGAATCCGCGTGACCACCTCGTTCCAGTAGAGCCCCGACTTCATCACATTGCGCTTTTCCATCGACGTCACCTTGCCGCGGCGGGTCCGGGCGAGGTCGAAGGCGGCGCGGGCGATGCGCTCGATTTCATAGGTTTCGTAAACCTGGGTGTCGATGGCGCGTTTCTGGCCATTGCCGAGATCGATGATTTCCTTCGGCTCGCCGAAATAGACGCCGCCGGTCAACTCGCGCACGATCAAAATGTCGAGCCCCTCGATCACCTCGCGCTTCAGCGAGGAGGAGCCGGCCAGCGCCGGATAGCAGATCGCCGGGCGCAGATTGGCGAACAGTTCCATGTCCTTGCGCAGGCGCAACAGCCCCGCCTCCGGCCGCAGATCGTAGGCGACGCCGTCCCATTTCGACCCGCCGACCGCGCCGAACAGGATCGCGTCGGCTTGCATCGCCAGATCCATGGTCGCATCCGACACCGGCTTGCCGCAATCGTCATAGGCCGAGCCGCCGACGAGTGCGGTTTCGGTCTCGAAACCCGCGTTGGTCGCTTCGTTCATCACGGCGACGAGCTTTACGACTTCCGCCATCGTTTCGAGGCCGATGCCGTCGCCGGGAAGCAGCAGGAGCTTGGTGGTCATGATGCGGTGTCCTCCGTCGTATAAATACAGTCGGCGAGGGATTTACACGAAAGTCGTGCCAGGGACAGCCGGCCGATGACCGGGACGGAACCTTCCCTGGAGTGTGGGCAAATGCCGGGAATTGGCGTCACGTCGATTTGAGATGTTTTGATTGTTCTATCCTCGGCCAACCCCGCATGTCTCGATCCCAGCGATTTGGACCGAACACAGGCGGGACAGCATTATGATTCGTATCGGCAAGGGAATGGCGGCCGGCCTCGTGGCAACGGTTCTGCTCTCGATCCTGATGGTGATGAAGGGCACGATGGGGCTGATGTCGCAACTCGACGTCATCCGGATGATCGCCGGTATGACGGGCATGTCGGCCGCTATCGCCTGGGGCGTTCACTTCCTGTTGGGCACGGTGATCTGGGGCGGTCTGTTCGCCTGGATCAATCTCGCCATTCCGGGCGACACCCAATGGCTGCGCGGCATCGTCTTCGGCATCGGCGCCTGGCTGGCCATGATGGTGCTGGTCATGCCCGCGGCGGGACAGGGGCTGTTCGGCCTGCAGCTCGGAATCATGGCTCCCGTCATGACGCTCATTCTGCATGTCATTTATGGCGCGGTCTTGGGTGCCACCTATGGGGGGATGGTCGGGCCGCGGGTATTGACTGACGGATAGTGGATGTCGCGTTCGCCGCAACCGTCGCGGTTGGGAGGCGAGAGAGCCGGCCGTGGTCGGCTCCCTCGCGCGTCCGGTCCGCTCAAAGCTCCCCGGAAGCCATCCGCCCGGCGATGTGGTCGGCCTGACGCAAGGCCAGCGCGACGATCGTCAGGGTCGGGTTCTCGGCCGCGCCCGTGGTGAATTGCGAGCCGTCGGATACGAACAGGTTGGGGATGTCGTGGGTCTGGCCGAAGCGATTGACGACGCCGTCCTCAGGCTTCTCGCTCATCCGGTTGGTCCCCAGATTGTGGGTCGAGGGATAGGGCGGGGTGTGGATGGTGCGCACGGCTCCCACCGCATCGTAGATCGCCGAGCCCTGCCGGTAGGCGTGGTTGCGCATCGCGGTGTCGTTGGGATGATCGTCGAAATTGACGTTGGCGACCGGCATGCCGAAAGCGTCCTTGTCGCTGTCCGACAGGGTGATCCGGTTATCCTCGCGCGGCATGTCCTCGCCGACGATCCACAGGCCCGCCATGTTGCGGTATTCGTCCATGGCGCTGGAGAAATCGCGCCCCCATTTGCCGGGGTCGAGAAAGGCCGCCATGAAGGGCAGGCCGAGCGACAGCGTTTCGAACTCATAGCCGCCGGCAAAGCCGCGCGAGGTGTCGTGCCTGGCCTCGTCCTGGACGATGCCGGCCATCGTCGTTCCCCGGTACATGTGCACGGGCTTGTCGAAGGTGGCGTAGACCGACCCGGTCGTGTGGCGCATGTAGTTGCGTCCGACCTGGCCGGAGGAGTTCGCCAGTCCATCAGGGAACATCGATGACTGCGAGTTGAGAAGCAGCCGTGGGCTTTCGATCGAATTGCCGGCGACGGCGACGATCCGGGCCTTCTGCACGTGCTCCTTGCCGTCCTTGTCGGCATAGACGACGCCGGTGACCTGGCCGGAGGCGTCGTGCTCGATCCTAAGGACCTGGCTGTCCGGACGGACTTCGAGCCGGCCGGTCTCCTCGCCCTTGGGTATCTCGGAGACGAGGGTCGACCATTTGGCGCCGGATTTGCAGCCCTGGAAGCAGAAACCGATCTGCAGGCATGAGGCACGATCGTCGCGCGGCTCGGAGTTGATGGCCATGCGGCCGGTGTGGACTTCCTTGTAGCCGATCTTCTTGGCGCCGGCTTCCAGCACCTTGAAGTTGTTGTTGCCGGGCAGGCCGGGGATGCCGTTGGTCCGGGTGACGCCCATCCGGTCCTCGGCCATGGCGTACCAGGGCTCCATCTCCTTCAGGTCGATCGGCCAGTCGAGAAGGTTGGCGCCCTCGATCGCGCCGTAGTTGGTCAGCGTCTTGAACTCGTGCTCCTGAATGCGCAGCGAGGCTCCGGCCCAGTGGGTGGTGGAACCGCCGACCGCCTTGACGATCCAGGCCGGAAGGTTCGGAAAATCCTTGGCGACCTGCCAGTCGCCGGACGTCGTGCGCTTGTCCTTCCACGCGAGCTGGCCGAAGGAATCCCACTCGTCGTTGATGAAGTCCTCGGTCTCGTAGCGAGAGCCGGCTTCGAGGATGACGGTATCGATCCCCTTGAGCGCCAGCTGGGTACCGAGGGTGCCGCCGCCGGCTCCCGAGCCGACGATAACGGCCACGCTGTCGTCATTGAGATCATAAGGTGCGGGCATGGTGCGTTTCCTCCCGGAGTTCTCGATGCCATCGCCTCCTCGCGGCGCATCGAACTCCCATTGTCGAATGCTGGATCTGTTTCCCGGCGCCGCTCTCAGAGCCAGTCGATGTCGTCGAAGCCGCGCTCGATGTAGCCGCCCTTGTCGGCCGAGGCGCCCTCATAGCCGAACATCGGCCAAAGCTCCTTCTGGTTGTAGAGCCCGACGACGAGGTTCGAGCGCACCTTCTGGAAGAACGGATCGCTCTCCATCTCCTTCAGGATCGCGGCTCGGTCGTCCTCGCTCGCCACTGCGGCGTAGTCTTTGTCGTGCTTGGCTCGCGCGGCATCGTTCAGCTTGGCGACGCCGTCCTCGAGCATGGCGAGATCGCTTTCCGAGGCGCGGGCCGCCTGATCGAGAATGTCGACGGCAATCGCGTAATACTTGTCCTCGACGATGGCATGCGGATAGGTGTCCCGCGACATCTGCACGAGGGTCGCGAAAGTCTCCGGCTTCGTCGCCTGCGGCATCTGGCTCCACGCCTGCCCGACGATCATGCCGGATGGCATGATCGTCATGGCCAGAAGTCCGGCTCCGCCTTTCAGAAAGCTGCGCCGGTTCGGCGCGGCGCGCCCCATTACCTCTGCCATTTTGGTTCCTCCCGATGGCGTGGTTCGTCTGTCTCGACCCGTCCCATTCTCCCGCTGGGCCGCGCCAGGAGCGTGCGGCGCTATTGGAAGCGCCCGCCCCGTTCCAGTACCTCGATCTTGTAGCCGTCCGGATCATCGATGAAGAAGAAGCGGCCGAGCATCGTGCCTTGATGCGAGATTTGCTTGATGTCCTTGGGCGCCAGTCCGGCCGCGCGCATGCGCTCGTGCTCGGCGCCCAGATCGCCGACCGAGACGGCAACATGGCCGTAACCGTTGCCGAGATCGTAGGGCTTCGTCTCGCCCTTGTTGATCGTCAGCTCCACCTCGTGCTCGCTCTCCGGATTGGAGAGGTAGACAAGCGTGAAGGAGTCGAAGTCGTAGCGATCGGCGACTTTCAGGCCGAAGGCCTTGTCGTAGAACGCGACCGAACGCGCCTCATCAAGCACCCGCAGCATCGTGTGAATTGTCTTGGCCAAGCCACCCTCGTCATGGTTGCGACGCGCCGGATGGCGGCGTCGGAATTCATGCGGCGGATGCAGTCGGCTGAGGGCATGGAATCGAGCGTCAGTCGCCGCGCGGCGACTACGATATTCCTCCCAGAGCCGGCTCGACCCGCCAGTTCATGACGAGCTTAGACGCAGATTCCATGTGGCGGGTAGTATGATGATAGCACACCGAAAATCCCGGCCTGCTGGGCGGCAATCGGCGGTCAGACCGCGATGCTGAAATCCTGATGACGCTCTATGGGACGCCGAATTTCGCCCGTCTCGGCATCGGCCCGCCGAGTCGCCATGCGCTCGAGATGCAAAAGGCAGGCGCAGCGCAGGAGCGACGTGAAGTTGCGTGCCTCGCCGTGCAGCTCCGACACCTCATCGTGCAGCGACGTCAGAAATTTCGACAGCGGCATCGCCTGGTCGGCGGCCAGTTCCTCCAGCACGTGCCAGAAGGCGGCTTCCAGCCGGATCGATGTCGCATGGCCGGAAAGGCGGACGGATCGCGTCTCGCTGTCATAATTCTTGGTCGGGATTCCGGCGAAGAGCTGGCACATGCGATGTCCGTCCATTGTTGCGCGTCGGGCCCTGTCCCGCAGTAAAGGCGCAAGCGCGGACGATGACAAGCTTCGGACTTTCGGCGCGGCGCTTTGACCGAGCGTCAAACCCGACTTTTGCAGAAGGCGAGGGGTGAACGGCGAGGAGTCGGGACCAGGCAAATGGGCGGCGGCACCGGGCCGCTTCGCTATCGGCGAAGCAGCCCGGGACAACTGCGTATGGGACCGGAGCGGCTCAGCCCGCCGGGATCGGTTTCGACTCCAACTCGTCCTTGCTGGCGCGCACGAAGCCGTAGCTCTCATAGATCGCCTGCGCCCCGTCGGAGCGCAGATAATCGAGGAACGTCTCGGCGTTGTCGGGATTGCGGGCGTTGGTCAGCGTGCCGATGGCATAGGCGACCTTGTCCTGCTGGTTCTGCGAGGCGGGAATCTCGACGCCGTCGATCTTGCGGCCCTCCGCCTTGGCGTAGCGCACTTCGGTTTCCCAGACGATGCCGACATCCGCCTCACCGGCTTCGATGCGGTCGGGCGTCTCGCGATGGTGGCGCTCGGTGAACCAGGTCTTGCCCTCCACGGCCCAGCAGCCCTTGCAGTCGGCGTTTCCGGTGACCTTTTCGTGGATGCCCATATCCTTGAGCATCTGCGATCCGTAGAAGCGGAAAATACCCTCGGTCTGCGGATTGGGATGCGACTGCACCAGGTCGTCGCGTGCCAGATCCTCCGCCCCCTTGATGTCCTTTGGGTTGCCCTCGGCGACCATCAGGGACAGCCGATTGTGCGTATAGACCATATACGCATCCATCAGATCGGCGGCCTTCAGCTTCTTCAGATGGCCGAGGTTGACGCTGGCGTAAAGGTCAGGATTCTGCGCCGTATCCTTGCCCTGGATCTGACCCTGCTTCAGAATTTGCTGGTTGATAATCTGCCCCGGCGGGATGGTCTCGACATAGACTTTTGCGATTTGGGGATTCTTGGACTGAAAGTCCTTGATCAGGTCTTCCATGACCATGAATTGGTTGCCGGCGAGATACATGACCAGGTCGGCCGTGTAGGAATCCTCGATCGCGCCGTATTCGACCTCTCCGCCGGCGGAAAAGGTGCGGTAATCCTTGTCGCCGCTTTCCTCTTCCTGCGCGAATGCCGCGCCGGTCAAGAAAATCGCGGCAACGGCCGTGCTAAGTAACCTGTTTATCATTCGTTCTTCCTCCCTTGAAGACGGACGAATTCATACATGCGAATGAACGAATGTAAAGCAGAGGGCGGCCTTCTGACATATCGCGCAGCTTGCCCCCCAACGACCGTGAAGGTGCCGCCTCACAAATGCTCGGCCAGTTTCCGCATCAGCCGCCTGCCCTGGCGACGGGAACGAAGCTGACGCGTCGTCAAGCTGTTGGGACGAATCCGCAGGCTCTTCTCGCCGTTCTCGACGAAGGAGAAGCGACGTGATGCGCCGACCGGGAGGAGATCAGGGCCGTAGAGCGCGACCACGATCAGATTCAGCCCAGTCACGGAGTCGGTCCAGGAACTGAGGTTGGACAATTCGGGATCTGTCTCGACCAACTGGCTCACCAGGTCGTCGAAATGGCCGATGTCGAGATAGTCCCCCGTCGAGAGGCTTCCCTGACGCATGGACGAGCGCGGGTCTGAGCCAAGGTCCTCGGGAAGATCGCGCAAGTCGGTGAGGGCATATTCGTAGGACTTGGCATCGGTTTCCAAGGTCGCGATGATACTGGTGATGTAGAGCGGTTCGGCGCTCATGCTGGTGATGAGGCAGCGGGATCGGATGCCGTGGCCGGCGCCGCGGCTGATCAGGATCGAGGAACTGCGCTGGCGCCGGTAGCCGTTCAGCAGAAGCTGCAGATAGACGATCCATACGACCAGCATCGCCGTACTGACCGCGAGGCTGATGAGGTCGATGTTTTGCGACAGCCAGTTCCACATGATGTCCGCTCCTGCGTTTGTTCCGGCCGCCGCCTCCCCCGACTGCGTCAATCGCCCGCAGAACGCGGGAGCGCGCCGATCGATCCGTAGGCGGGAATCGCGCCGCGATCACGCCGAATCGTAAAAGCGTGACTCGCTTGGGCCCCTGCCGACGCGCACAATCGCGCAAAAGAATTGCCGCGTGTGGGCGAGAGCGGGAGGATGTAATGTATTTTCGGTGGGCAACGGGTGCATTTGTCGTCGCGCTGACTGTGCTGATCTGGACCGGGCTGGCGGGCGCCAATCCCGCGCGGTGGACAGCCGAAGGCTGGCGGACCGATTTCTCCAAACAATCGGTCGATCTGACCGAAATCATCTCGGGCGGTCCGCCGAAGGACGGCATCCCGGCGATCGACGATCCGCGCTTCGTGACGGCTGACGAGACGGATAATCTCCAGCCCCGCGAACCGGTAATCCAACTGACCGTAGGCGGCGAGACCCGAGCCTACCCCTTGAGTATCCTGATGTTCCACGAGATCGTCAACGATACGGTCGCCGGCATTCCCGTGGCCGTCACCTATTGTCCGCTCTGCAACGCGGCGATCGTCTTCGAGCGCGAGCTCGGTGGCACGGTTCTCGACTTCGGCACGACCGGGAAGCTGCGCAATTCCGACCTCGTCATGTACGACCGGCAGACGGAAAGCTGGTGGCAGCAATTCACCGGCACGGGGATTGTGGGAGCCATGACCGGCAAGACGCTCGACGTCATCCCCTCGGGCCTCGTCTCCTGGCAGGCGTTTTCCAAACGCCATCCGGACGCCAAGGTGCTGGCGCCGCCGACGAGCATGAGCCGGCCCTATGGCCAGAACCCCTATGTTTCCTACGACAGCTCGGCGATGCCGTTCCTCTATCGCGGCGAGATGCCGGATGGGATCGAGCCGATGGCGCGCGTGGTGGTGGTGCGCGCGGCCGGGAGCAACAAGCCGGTCTCCATCGTCTCGCTGGCGAAGCTGCGCGAAGACAAGAGCCTTGAGCGCGGCGGCTATCGCCTGAGCTGGGAAGAAGGCCAGGCCTCGGCACTGGATACGCGCGAGATCGGCAAGGGCCGGGAGGTCGGCACCGTCAGCGTCAGCGGACCGGACGGCAAGCCGGCGGTCCACGACATCACCTTCGCCTTCGTCGCCCACGCCTTCCATCCGGAGATGACGATCGAGGGCTAGTGGATCGGGCCGGGCTAGCCGCGAAAGGCCGTCGCCTCGATCTCGACCTTCATCTCCGGCCGCAGCAGGCCCGCGACGATCATCGTCGCGGCAGGGCGGATGTCCGCGAGCCAGCGGCCGGTCACCGCGAAGACCTCGGAGGCCAGCGCGGCGTCGGTGACGGTATAGTTGATACGCACGATGTCGGCGAAGGTAAAACCCGCCTCGCGCAAGGCCGCGTCGATGGTGCGCAGCGCATTTTCCGCCTGCTCGGCGGCGCTGTCGGGCATTTCCATCGATGTATAGTCGTAGCCGGTCGTGCCGGCGACGAAGCACCAGTCGCCGACCGCGACGGCGCGGGAATAGCCGGCCTGCTTTTCGAACGGAGAGCCGGTGGAGATGAGGCGGCGGTTCGTTGCATTCATGGCGTTTTGACCTTGCGATCGTTTCGACAAAGACGCCCGGTTCAATCCAGCCAACCGGTCACCGTCCACCTCAGGCCCAGGGGCGGCGCTCGGCCAGCACGGTCTCGTAGCTGGCGATCGAACCCGCCTTCTCCATGGTCAGGCCGATATCGTCGAGACCGTTGAGAAGGCAATGCTTGCGGAACGGGTCGATCTCGAAGGAGATTTCGCCGCCGTCAGGCCCGGCGATCGTCTGCGCCTCCAGATCGATGGTGAGGCGCGCATTGGCGCCGCGCTCGGCGTCGTCCATCAAAAGATCGAGCTGTTCCGGCGTGACGCGGATCGGCAGGATGCCGTTCTTGAAGCAGTTGTTGTAGAAGATGTCGGCGAAGGACGTGGAAATCACGCAGCGGATGCCGAAGTCCAAGAGCGCCCAGGGCGCGTGCTCGCGCGACGAGCCGCAGCCGAAATTGTCGCCTGCCACCAGGATCTCGGCGTTGCGATAGGCGGGCTTGTTGAGCACGAAATCGGGATTCTCCGATCCATCCTCGTTGTAGCGCGGCTCGGCGAACAGACCCGTGCCGAGGCCGGTGCGCAGGATCGTCTTCAGATAATCCTTCGGGATGATCATGTCCGTATCGACATTGACGATCGGCAAGGGGGCGGCGATCCCGGTCAATTTGTCGAACTTCTGCATAACGGTCTTCCTTCGTCACGGCGGCTCATCGTCGCGCGGTGGATAGCATTTCGGCTCGGGCGCGCAAACTCACAAGAGTTTTGCGGCGGCGGCGATTGCCTGTTTCGTCTGAATCGGCGATGAGTTTCGCCATGATGACATCATTGCGCCCCCGCCGCTCGCTTCTGTTCGTTCCCGCCGCCAACGCGCGCGCGCTGGAAAAATCCGGCGGCCTTTCCGCCGACGCGCTGATCTACGATCTGGAGGATTCCGCCGGCCCGCGGGAGAAGCAGGCGGCCCGCGACAGACTGGCGACCCATCTTGGCGCGGACGGTTTCGCCGGTGAGCGTATCATCCGGGTCAACGCGCTCGACACGCAATGGGGCACCGACGACCTGCAGATGGCGGCGAAAGCCGGCGTCGACGCCGTCCTGCTTCCCAAGGTCGAGACGGTCGGGACGCTGCGGCAGGTCGCCGATACACTGACGGAGGCGGGCGCGCCGGATAGCGTGAAGCTATGGGCGATGATCGAGACACCCCTCGGCATTCTCGACGTGGGAAAGCTCGCTGCCACGGGATCTGCCACGCGAGTGACGGCCCTGATGGTCGGACCCTATGACATCGCCCTGTCGACCGGCATCCAGCCTGGCCCCGACCGGGCCGAATTGATGCCCTGGATCATGCAGATCATGGTGGCGGCGAAAGCCTATGGAATGGCGGTGCTCGATGGCCCCTATGCCAATTTCCGCGATGAGGCGGGCTTCGCCGCCGAATGCGCGGCGGGGCGACGGCTGGGCTTCGACGGCAAGACGCTGATCCATCCGACACAGATCGCGGCCGCCAACGCCGCTTACTCGCCCGATCCCGCCGCCGTCACTTGGGCGGAGCGGATCGTCGAGACCTTCGCCGCGCCGGAAAACGCCGACAAGGGCGTGCTGCAGATCGAGGGACGCATGGTCGAGCGGCTGCATCTCAAGCAGGCGCAAAACCTTTTGGCGATGCGCGATGCGATCGCCGACCGGGAGGCGGCGCGATGAAGCTCTACCGCTTCCTGTCGGGGCCGGACGATTCCGCCTTCTGCCACAAGTTGTCTTTGGCGCTGTCCAAGGGTTGGGAGCTGCATGGCTCGCCGACCTACGCCTATGACGCGGCGATGGGCACAATGCGCTGCGGCCAGGCCGTGGTCAAAACCGTCGCGGGCAAGGATTACGACCCGGCGATGAAGCTCGGCGAGCAGTAGGCGCGCCGGTGAGGCCAATGCGTCACGGCTATGCCATGTGCGAAGACTGCGCCGCCGCAGCATGAGGCCATCGCTGGAATCCGCCATTGGTTACGGGATCGGCTGTGCGCTTGTCGGCCTTGCCGCCTTTGCCGTGATCGCCGTCCTTGCCGTCGTGGCGATGGCCTTTCCGCTCACCCTGACGATCGTCCTCGTCAGCCTGGCTGTGCTGGCCCTCCTGCGGTGGCGGCAAAACCGGGCGACGGTTCAAGACGAAGCGATAACGGGCGGTTCAGGTCACGCTTGCCTCGAGCGCTTCCATGTCGTCGTCCGACAGGCCGAAATGGTGGCCGATCTCGTGGATCAGCACATGCGAGACAAGGGTACCCAGGGTTTCCTCGTGCTCGGCCCAATAATCCAGGATGGGCCGGCGATATAAAAGAATGCGGTTCGGCATCTCTCCGGTGACCGGGCTGTCGATGTCCCCGATCCCGCGGCCCTCGAACAGGCCGAGAATGTCGAAGGGGCTTTGCAACTCCATCTCGCGGACCACGTCGTCGTCGGGAAAGTCCGCGACGTAGAAACGAATCTCGCCGGAGAGCGCCCGGAACTCATCGGGAAGTTCGGCATAGGCCTTGATCGCGATCGCCTCGACGACGTCGAGGCCCGGCGCCATCGATGTTTCCCAGGACTGTGCGTCGGCGCTGCTATCCATCAAGGCTCTCTCGGTTGTCGTTCATGCGTCGTCGCCCGCTCAACGGCCGACCGGCTGGGCGGCATACCACGCGGCGACCGCAGCGATCTGTTCATCGGTCATGTTGACCGCGATCGGCGTCATCAGGTGCGAGAATTGCGTACCACCGCGGACGCCGTCCTTCCATAGTTCCAGATGTGTCCGCGCGTACCATTCCGGCTGGCCGCCGAGATAGGGGTAAAGCGGGTTCTTCGCCCGTCCCTCGGCGCCGTGGCAGCTCTCGCAGGAGGGAATCTTGCGGGCCGGAAGGCCCTCCAGGGCAATCTTTCGTCCGAGATCGCGCATGGCCGCCGCGTCTTCCGGGAGGCCTCCGGCCGTCGCGGTGGAGACGACGGCGTTTCCGCTGCGCGTGTCGGGCGGAAATATCTGCGCCGGAACGCCATCGGCGGGCGTGCTTGCCGGTTCCGTTTCGGCCTCGGCGACCTGACCGGCCCGGGCGGGGCTCTCCCTCGGCTCATCGGAACCGCGCTTCACTGGCTTGCCAGCATACCATTCGGCCAGCGCGGCCAGTGTCGCCTTGTCATAGCGCTTGGCCGGCGGCTGCATCAGGCCGGAATGGCGGAAGCCTTCCGAATAGGCCCTGAGCGTTGCCAGAAGATAGGCTTCAGGCTGCCCGGCGATGATCGGAAAGGCGCCGGCGGCGTCTTTCTCGCCTTGGCCGAGGCCATCACGGCCGTGGCACCGCGCGCAATCCGCCAGTGCGTTCGCGAAGATGCCGTCGAGCCCGGCCGTCGCCTCGCCGCCGGCTTGCAGCTTTTCATCGCCGCGTTTGCCGCCGAGGGCGAGCTCGGCGTAGCGCTCGGCCGTCATCTCGGGAAGCGCGCGCAGGAAGGCGACCTGCGCCCAGACCTCGTCGTCCCGCTCCTGGGTCACCCAGGCGGGCATACCCGAATATTTGATGCCGTATTTGGCGATCCAGAACAGCTCGCGGTCTTTCCAGTCGCCGATTCTTTCGGCGAGCCGCGGCGGATGCGGCGTCATCGACAGGGAGACCGGCGATTGCGGCATGCCGGGGGCGCCGTGGCAGGGGGCGCAGCCGGTGGCGAAATGCCCCGCCGCGCGTTGCACGAGCGCCGGATCGTCGAGGTCGATGTTCTCGGGAACGGAAATGGTCAATGACTGGCGCGCGACGGTGTTGCGCATGGTCCAGTTCAAGAACCAGCCGACCGGCGCGAAATGTCCCGTGGACGCCGCGATGGAGACCATGCCGGAAAGGCTGACGGCGAAGGCCAGCGCGACGGCGCCGACAGCGGCAAGGAGAAGCTTCTTCCCGGTGAGGATGAAATCGATCCGCATCAGCCGGTCCTACCGCTGGGCATTTGCTCGCGCAGGATCGAGGCGAGAAGCGCCAGTCCGCCTGTCAGATAGGCCGCGCCGCCGACGAGCAACATCAAAACGCCGCCGAGTTGCTGGTCGCCCAGCGGCGTCAGCGCGGCGGCGGGCGAACAGAGTTCGGCGCAGGCATAGAGCGGGCGCGGCGCCAGCAAGAGCAACGCACCGAGCAGTGTCATATGCATCGAGGTGACGAGAAGAGCGACGACGCCCGTGGCGCGAGCGGCCGGCCGGCCGGCGCCCGCCGCCCCGATGGCGCTGGCCCACAGAAGGATGCCGGCGGCAAGGAACGAGGCTTGCTCAAGAACGAAAACGGCCGCATCCACGCGCGCCGCGTCGTGTAGCACCGGCGCATGCCAGGCCCAGACCGCGACGAACTCGACCAGCGAGGCGGCGATGGCGACAGCCGGAGAAAGCCCGGCGATCAAACCGGGAAAGGCGCGCGCCAGGCCGAGCGCGAGCAGCGGCGCGGCGAGGACGACGAGGCCCATATGCAACGCCATATGGGCAGCGAAGGAGCCTCGGGCGCTCTCCGGCAGCGGCCCGAACCACAAAAGCGTCAGCAGGAGGACGCCGGCGACCAGTGGCCAGAACCGCGTGATACCCGGCCACTTGGATGCCGCCGGGGTCATGGCCGGACCATAGTCGGCAAGAATGGGCGCGCCGGTTCTCATCGGCAGTCCGCGTTGATCAGCACCGGCAGGGCAACGAAGAGCACCGCGACGAAGGACAGCGCGGCGAGTAGTACGGTGGAGAACTCCAGAAACCGCTCGCGCCCCGCCCCGCTATCCTCGTCGTTGTGAAAACCGCTGCCGCCTTCCGTGCGCCATTCGTGCAGCGCCCGTCGGAAGACGAGGCCGATCAGCACCAGCGCAAGGAGCGTCACGATCGCGATGGCGATGCGGGCGCCGCCGATGGTCTCGAAAACCTGGACATTCGGCGCGCATGCATAGGCCGCGAGTACGTAGGAGACGAGGAAGTGCAGCGCCCAGACCGTCGGCGGGGTGATCAGCGTCCAGAGATTGTCGCGGGTCTGTCGGTTGGTGTTCATCGCCCTCTCCTCAGACCGCCAGCGGGAAGAGCGCGATGGTCGCAACGGTGATCAACGCAGTGGCCGCCATGAAGTGCCAGTAGAGCGCGACATTGGCGATATCGATGTCGTAGACCGGCGTCAGCCGGCCGGCGAGCGATCGCGCCAGGCAATAGCCGAGCATCAGTGCGCCGACGGCGCCGTGGACCGCTGTCCAGATGACCAGCACCCAGACCGTCGCCGGATAGACGTGGGTGACCGGATCGAGACCGGTGACGTACGGTGCCCAGACGAGAGCCGCTCCGCCGCCAAGGGCCAGCAAGGCGCCGCCGCCCATGAGCGCCCGCGCCATGCCGACCGAACCGGCGCGGTTGATTCTGAGCGCCAGGCGGGCGGCGATCCACCCGCCTGCAAACAGCGCCAGCGCGATCAACGGCCAGACCAACCCCGGCCCCTCGATACGGGCCGGCGGAAAGTTTTCGTGGATGGTAAAAAAGAAAAAATAACCGAACACCAGCGACAGGAAGGCGGTGCCGTCGCCGACCATGGTGATGAACATCGCCCACCAGCCGACCGATTTCGGGCCGGAAAGATAAAGCGGCAGCGTCAGCCCGCGGCCCACATCCTTGTCCGGTTTCTCCGGGATGATGGCGGTGCCGCGCCACAGCCAGACGAGAATCGCGGCGGTCGCCAGCACCATCGCCGCGATGGTCGCCAGCCACCAGTGGAAGGTCGCGAAGATGAACACCGCGCCGAGGAAGATCGCCGCCCACATGGTCATGAAGGTCGGGCCGGGAACCCGCAGGCACTGTTCCGGCGTCGCGTCGAGGACGCCGGTCACCATCGTCTCGCGCTGCATCTCCTCGGCGTCCGGCATGTAGAAGCGTCCCATGTCGACGTCTTCCATGAAGTTCGGCTGCTCCCACAGCGGATAGCGGGTCGTGACGAGCGGGATCGAGCGCACCCCCCAGCCCTTGTCCTCGGTCTCGGCCAGCCATTCCAGCGTGCCGGCGTTCCAGACATTGCGCTCGGCACGCGGCAGATGGCGGCTTGGCCGCAGCACGTCGAAGACGACGACGAGGAAGCCGGCGGCAAAGACGAAGGCGCCGACCGAGGAGATCAGATTGGGAATGTCGAGCCCGAGGTCGGCGGGATAGGTCCAGATGCGGCGGGGCATGCCCATCAGCCCCGACCAGTGCATCGGCAGGAAGGCGACGTTGAAGCCGACGAACATCAGCCAGAAGGCGATCTTGCCAAGGCCGTCGGACAGCTTTCGTCCCGACAGCATCGGCCAGAAATAGTAGATGCCGGCAACGACCGGAAACAGCATGCCGCCGATCAAGACGTAATGGAGGTGTCCGACGATGAAATAGGTGTCGTGGGCCTGCCAGTCGAAGGGCGCGAGCGCGACCATGACGCCCGTGAGGCCGCCAAGGACGAAGATCGCCAGCGCCCCGGAGACGAACAGCATCGGCACCCGATAGATCACCCGGCCGGTCAGGAGCGTCGCCAGGAACACGAAGATCTGGACGCCGGTCGGGATCGCCACCGCCTCGGACGCGGCCGAGAAGAAGCCGAGCGAGATCGCGGGGAGGCCGGTGGTGAACATGTGGTGGACCCACAGGCCGAACGACAGAAAGCCGGTGCCGACAGCGGCGAGCACGATCCAGGAATAGCCGAGGATCGGGCGCCGCGCGAAGGTCGGAACGATCATCGCCAGAAGCGCGATCGCCGGCAGAAAGACGATGTAGACCTCAGGGTGTCCGAAGATCCAGAACAGGTGTTGCCACAGCATCGGGTCGCCGCCGCGCTCGGGGTCGAAGAACGGCCAGCCGAACAGGCGCTCCAGCTCGAACAGGATGTCGCCGGCGATCAGCGGCGGGAATGCGAACAGGATCATGCCGGCGACGACGAGCACATACCAGGCATAGAGCGGCATCAGATTGAGCCGCATGCCGGGCGGCCGGCATTTCAGCGTGCCGACGATCAGCTCCACCGCCGCGGCGATCGAGGCGACCTCGATGAAGGAGAGGCCGAGCAGCCAGATGTCGGGACCATATCCCGGCGTGAAGCGCTCCTGCGTCGTCAGCGGCGGATACATGAACCAGCCGCTGGCGGGCGCCGCGTCGAAGAAGATCGAGCCGGTGACGAACACTCCGCCGATGAGGAAGCACCAATAGCCGAAGGCCGAAAGGCGCGGAAACGGCAGGTCGCGCGCGCCCAGCATCTGCGGCAGGATGACGATCGCCACCGCCTCGAAGATCGGCACGGCGAACAGGAACATCATCACCGTGCCGTGCAGCGTGTAGACCTGATTGTAGAAACTGGCCGACAGGAAGTCGTTGTCCGGAACGGCGAGCTGCACGCGGATCATCAGGCCGAGAACGCCCGCGAACAGTAAGAAGGCGAAGGCGGTGGCGGTGTACCAGATCCCCACCTCGGTGTTGTTCACCGCCGACCAGTAGCGCCAGCCTTTCGGCGCCTTCCAGACCTCGATCAGTCGCTCCTCCTGGGCGCGGCGGACGGCCGCGTCCTCCTGGTCCTGATGGGTGGCGCCGGTCACGCCAGGCTTGCCGAACGCGGTCTCGCTCATCGCAGCGCCCCCAGCCAGTTGGCGATGGCGGTGATCTCGGCTTCGGGCAGCATGGCGAAGGCGGGCATTTCGGCTCCCGGCTTGAGATGGGCGGGGGAGCGGATGAAGGCGGCGATATTCGCCGGCGTTGTCTCAAGCAGACCCGCGCCGATGGTTTTCCGCGAGGCGATATGGGTCAGGTCCGGCCCGACGGCGCCGTCGGCCGGCGTGCCGCGCACCGTATGGCAGGCGCCGCAGCCGCGTTCGACGAACCGCTCGGCGCCCTCGCCCTCGGTGACGGCGGCCGGCTGGCTCTGGGCCTCGACATAGTGGGTGTAATTGGCCCCCGAGACGACGACGACGCGAAATCCCATCTGGGCGTGGGCGTCACCGCAGAATTCGGCGCAGACGCCGTTGTAGACGCCCTCGCGGGTCGGCTCGAGCACCAGCCGGTTGACCCTGCCGGGAATGGCGTCGGTCTTGCCGGCGATGGCCGGCACCCAGAAGGAATGGATCACGTCCGGGCTGCCGAGGAGAATTTCGGAGCGGCGGCCGACCGGCAGCCAGAGTTCGTTGGCACTCTCGACGCCGCCGGCAGGCAGGCTCTTGGCGACGCCCGGTTCGCCTTCGACGCCGTAGGCGATACGCCACCAGAAGCGCTCGCCGGAGACCGCGATCTTTGGCCCGTCCGCTTCGCGCCGAAGTTCCGGCATCATGGTGAGGCCCCAACTCAAGAGGGCGGCCAAGACGATGGTGGGGACGACGGCACCACCCCAGATGATCAGCCGGATTCCGGTCGCTTCGCTGTGAGCCGCGGGATTGACCCTGGTCGCGTAGACCGAGAGGCCGATGACGAGCAGCCAGATGACGACAGCCCCGGCGAGCATGACCCAGAACAGGGTCGCGACGTTGGCGGCTTCGGTTCCGGCGGCTTCGAATGTCGATTGCGGACCGGCACAGCCGGCGGTGAGGACCGGAATGAACCCTGGGGCGAGCGAACGCGCCCATCGGCGCGCCGGCAAGGTGCGGTTCGCGGCGGCAAGCGTTGCGATCCGTTGCGGTCGGCCTGTGGTCGGCCGCGATTCCGGCATGGGTCCCCCTGTCGTTCGGCGTCGCGGAACATTTCGACGGCGTCAGCGCGAAGATAGCAAGGTCGTCGGATTCGGCCAGAGCCTGATTGGTGAACCGGCGATCGATCGCGCGCCTAAGGGGCATCGCAGTTCGCTCATTGAAAATTCCGCCCCTTCGGCAGCACCTGTCGCACGGACCGATCGGCAAGGCCTGGACGATGCGCCGGGTCGGGTGTCGCGAGCATGGAGCGGTGGCGGGCAAGCAGTCTTGCCTGACCGCGCTGTTCGTCGACCGGTCGGCGGATTTCGTCGGCCCGGGCCAGCGCGGCCCCGAGCGAGGCGACGACCTCGGAGTTTTCGTCCATTTCGGCCTCGCCGACCGCGGGGACGTCGCCGCTGGCGATCGGCATCAGCAGCGGCGTCAGATCTTCGATGTCGTCGGCGACGACATGGATCACCCCCCGGTCGGACTGCATTCGTCCCGTCACCTTGACGAAGCGCGCGCCGAGGACGACCGGACGTAAGCGCTCGAAGATTTTCGGCCAGACGATGATGTTGGCGATGCCGGTTTCATCCTCGATGGTCATGAAGATCACGCCCTTCGCCGAGCCCGGCCGCTGGCGGATGAGGACGAGGCCCGCGACGGCGACGCGGCTGCCCGAGCGCAGCGTCGCCAGCGTCTCGTTGGCCAGCACGCGTCTCCGTTCCAGCGCGGCGCGCACGAAGGAGACCGGATGCGCTTTCAGGGAGAGCGACAGGAAACGGTAGTCGTTGAACACCTCCTCGCCGATCGGCATCGGCGGCAGATGCGCGTCGGGCTCGTCCTGCAGGTCCTTGGCCGAAGCGCGCTCGAACAGCGGCAGGCGCTCGGCTGCGCCGTTGGGATCGAGCGCCCGGCAGGCCCACAGCGCGTCGCGGCGGGTGAGGCCCAGCGAGTCGAAGGCGTCGGCGTCGGCCAGCCGTTCGATCGTCGCGCGTTTGAGCCCCGAACGCAGCCACAGATCGCGGATCGAATCGTAGCCCGGCCCCCGTGCCGCCACCAGCGTGGCCATTTCCTCGGCGCCGAGCCCCTTGACCTGGCGAAAGCCGAGGCGGACGGCGTGGCGGGTTCGGATGGCCTCCCGCATGTCCGAATGCCGGGCTTTCATGCCGCCGGGATCGAAGGGTGCCGCCTCCAGCGTCTGGTCGAAGGCGGAGTGATTGACGTCGACCGGCCTGATCTCGACGCCGTGCTCCCTGGCGTCGCGGACGATCTGCGCCGGCGCGTAGAAGCCCATCGGCTGGGCGTTCAGAAGCGCGGCGGCGAAGACGTCGGGATAATGGCATTTCAGCCAGCAGGAGGCATAGACGAGCAGCGCGAAGGAAGCGGCGTGGCTTTCGGGAAAGCCGTATTCGCCAAAACCCTCGATCTGCTTGAAACAGCGTTCGGCGAAGTCGCGCTCATAGCCGCGCGCGACCATTCCCTCGACCAGCTTCTTCTGGAAGGTGTGGATGGTGCCGACCCGGCGAAACGTCGCCATGGCGCGGCGCAGCTTGTCCGCCTCGTTCGGCGTGAAGCCGGCGGCGACGATGGCGATTCGCATCGCCTGTTCCTGGAACAGCGGCACGCCGAGGGTGCGGCCGAGCACCTCGCGCAACTCCTCCTTCGGATAGCTGACCGGCTCCAGCCCCATCTTGCGCCTGAGATAGGGGTGGACCATGTCGCCCTGGATCGGGCCGGGCCGCACGATCGCCACCTCGATGACGAGATCGTAGAAGCATTCGGGCCTGAGCTTCGGCAGCATCGACATCTGCGCCCGGCTTTCGATCTGGAAGACGCCGAGCGTGTCGGCCCGCTGGGCCATCCGGTAGGTCGGCGCGTCGTCCGCCGCCAACGACAGATCGGCGAGGCTGAGCGTCACGCCGTAATGGCTTTCAAGCAGATCGAAGCCGCGGCGCAGGCACGACAGCATGCCGAGGGCGAGAATGTCGATTTTCAGGATGCCGAGTGCGTCGAGATCGTCCTTGTCCCATTCGACGATGGTGCGCCCGTCCATGCCGGTGTTGAGGATCGGCACGACCGCGTCGATGCGGTCCCTGGTGATGACGAAGCCGCCGACATGCTGGGACAGATGCCGGGGAAAGCCGGCGAGCTCGGTGGCGAAGTGGAGGACATTCGCCGTGGTCGGATCCTCGGCCGTCAAACCGGCCGCCGCGGCTTCGCACTCCCCGAGATCGGAGGAATGATAGCCCCAGACCGATCCGGACAGCGCCGAGACCGCGTCGTCCGACAGGCCGAAGGCCTTGCCAACCTCGCGGGCGGCCGAGCGGGCGCGATAGGTGATGACGGTGGCGGCGATGGCGGCGTTGTCCCGGCCGTAATGGTCGTAGATGTACTGGATTACCTCCTCGCGGCGCTCGTGCTCGAAGTCGATGTCGATGTCCGGCGGCTCGCGCCGGTCCGACGAGATGAACCGTTCGAACAACAGTCCGGCGCGCTCGGGCGAGACCTCGGTGATGCCGATGCAGAAGCAAACCACCGAATTGGCCGCCGAGCCGCGCCCCTGGCACAAAATGCCCTTTGACCGGGCGAATTCGACGATGTGGTGGACGGTGAGGAAATACGGCTCGTATTTCAGCTCGCCGATGATCTGGAGCTCGTAGTCGATCTGCCGGGTGACGCTCGCCGGAACGCCTTCCGGATAGCGCCATTTGGCGCCGTCATGGGCGAGAAAGCGCAGTTCCTCCGCCGGGGTGCGGGTCAGCTTCAGCGCCTCGTCGGGATATTCGTAGCGAAGGCTCTTCAGGTCGAAATCGAGTTCGGCGAAGAAGCCATTGGCGGTCTCGACGGCTCCCTGATAGGCGCGAAACAGCCGGGCGATCTCGTCCGGGGCCTTCAAATGCCGCTCGGCGTTGCGCGACAAAAGGCGCCCCGCTTCGGCGAGCGGCACATGCTCCCGGATCGCGGTCATCACGTCCTGCAGCCGCCTTCGGCCCGGCGCGTGGTGGAAGACGTCATTGGTTGCCATCAGCGGCGTGCCGCGTTGCTCCGCAAGGCGGGCGGCGCGGGCGAAGCGGCGCTGGTCGAGCCCGTCATGGGCCGGCGCGGCGGCAAGCCGCACGGCGCCTGGAAAGGCCGAGGCGAGCGCCTGGAGGGCGCGGGCGAGGCGGGCTTCGGCGAGGTCCGCTCCGGCTTTCTCGTCATGGCCGAGTTCCGCCGGAGCCAGGGCAGCGAGATTGAGGCCGTCACCCCATTCGAGCAAGTCGGACAGATGCAGGACGCAATCGCCCTTGCGGGTTCGCAGGTTGCCGAGGCTGAGCAAGCGGCAGAGCCGGCCCCAGCCGGCGCGATCGCGCGGATAGGCCAGAATGTCGGGAGTGTCGTCGGAAAAGACCAGCCGGGCGCCGGGTGCGTAGGCAAGGCCGGCTTCTCGCGCCGCCTGATGGGCGCGCACCACGCCTGCGACGGTGTTGCGGTCGGCAAGGCCGATGCCGCCGAGGCCGAGCCGGTGGGCGGTGACGACCAGTTCCTCCGGCTGCGAGGCGCCGCGCAGGAAAGAGAAGCAGCTGGCGACGCCGAGTTCGGCGAAGGCGGGCGGGGCCGGCGCGGGTGTCATGCGAAGATTCCGTGCAGATACCAGGCCAGCCGCGGAGCCGGCAGCTGCCATTCGGGATCGACCGCCGGGTCGGCCCAGCCCTCTCGAAACAGCCAGAAGCGGCGGCCGTCGGCATCCTCGATCCGGTAATAGTCGCGCGCGGCTTCGCCCGCGTCCCGCCACCATTCGGCGCCGATCCGCTCCGGTCCCTCGGCCCGGCGCACGAGGTGCAGCGCCCGGCGCCAGCGAAATTGCAGCGGCGCGCCGTCCGGCACCTCGAAGCTTGCCTCGATCGGCTCCGGCAAGGCGAGCAGTCGGACCGGCCGGGGCGCGCTGACCGGCGCAAGGCTCTGCCGGGCCGCGAGGGGGCCGACATTGCCGGCGTCCACCGGTCGCCAGCGTTCGGCCCGTTCCGGCCAATGGCTGTCGGCGACTTCGATCCGCAGGACGCTGGCCTCGCCGAGCCGGGCGCCGAGCCGGTCGATGAGGCCGCCGAAAACGTCGACGGCCGCATCGGCGCCGGACAAATCCGTCTGCACATCCGGCATCGGCGCGGCTTCGAACACCGCCAGCTTGACGAGATCATAGCCGTAGCCGGCGTCGAACTCTTCCCCGAGGCCCTTCATGCGCTCGCGGAACAGGCGCTGCACATGGCCCGGCTCGCGCACCGGCCGCGAGGCGCCGACGGCGAGCCGGTTGACCTGTCCGTCGACGCGAAACAGCGACAGTTCGAGCCGCCGGGCGCCGACGCCGCGGCGCGCCAGATCGTCCTGCAGCCGTTCGGCGAGGAGGAAAAGGACGCGCTCGACATCCTCGATCCGGCTGATCGGCTCGAACAGCCGGCGCTCGGCGGCAAGCTCGGGGATCGGCCGACGGGGGCTGATCGGCCGAAAGACCCGGCCAGCCGCTTCATCGAGGCGGGTCAAAAGATCCTCGCCGAAGCGCCGGGCCAATCCAGCGCGCGGCAGCGACAACAGCGACCCGACCGTTTTGAGGCCGAGCCGTCGGAGCATGGCGGCGAGGCTCGAATCGAGCCGTAGAGCGGCGACGGGCAGCGGAGTGATCGCAGCCTGTTCCCCGCCCGCCGCAACGATGCTGGCGTCGCCGTGGCCGACCAGGGCGAGCGCCGTGCCGGCATGGCTGGCGATCGTAGCGGACGCGGCGAACCCTTGCTGGAACAGGCGGGCGAGGAGGTTGTCCATCAGCGCTTTTTCGCCGCCGAACAGATGGGCGCAGCCGGAAATGTCGAGGAAAAGGCCATGCGGCGGGTCGAGGGCGACGAGGGGCGTGTAGCGGTCGCACCAGTCGGCAAGGGCTGTCAGCAACCGCGCGTCGGCCGGCGGATCGGCGAGGATGATCGCTAGGCCGGGAAACCGCGCCCGCGCTTCGGCCAACCCGACCCCCGGGGATAGCCCGCCGGCCTCCGCCCGCTCGCAGACAGCAGCGATCCGGTTGGCGTTGGCGACCGTCTCGTACAGCGCCAGCGGCGCCATCGGCGTGTCGCCGGCCGCCCCTTCCGAGGCGACTTCGGCGAGGCCGCGTGTCTCGTAGCGCGCGCGGTTCGGCGGCCGCAGGACGGTATCGAGTCGGCCCCGATCGATCCCGGCTTTGCCCGGAACCGAGGGTAAATGCGCGCTATCCTCACGACGCGCGCTGGAGCGCCACGAGCGACCCAGCGTCTCGCGCCGGATCCGGTCGGTCGACAGGCGCGGCAGCGAGAGGGCGAGGAAGCGCGGTTGCACGCTCTGGGCGAAGCGGGTCGAAACGTCGCTCATGGGGGTTCCACTCCAGACTGAAATGCCGCGGCCGGCCATCGCGGGATTTTTCGACCGTGACGGCGAACACCGGATGGCCGATGAGCTTTTGATGATTGGCGAGGTCGGGAACGAAAGCCGCCGGCGATGGCCGCACGCGCAGCCTGAGCGGCGCCGCCGTCGCCTCGGCGCGGGCGCTCTGGCGCAAGAGCAGGAACGGCAGGCCGGCCTCACGCGCGCGAAAATGCAGTCGCCGCGTGCCGTCGAGGCCGAGCCGCGCCGGATTGCCGCGCACTTCCAGGATTGCCATCGTCAGCGCCGACGAGGCGGCGGCCTCCTCGCCGGCCCAGGCCGCGTCTTCCAGCCGGCGGGTTCGCACGATGCAAAGTGCGCTCGGATCGAGGCCGAAGCCGGCAAGGCCGGGCCAATAGGGCAGGCCGGCTTCCGAAAAGGCCAGGCTGTCGCCGATCCACAAAAGCGGCTTGTCCGGCCGGGCGCCGAAGCGGATGGCCAGGGCAAGCGCAAAGCCGGCCAGCGTTCCGCCGTCGCGGGTTTCGTCGAGATGGATTTCGGTCAGGCCGGCGGCCGGAAAGCCGCCGCCGAGCGCCGCGTCGGCCGTCGCGCAGCCGAGGGAATGCAGTTTGAGCGCGCTGCGGCGTGCCGGCTTGGTGGCCTTCGCCGTCGCCGTTTCGTCCGCTGGCTCCAGGCGGGCGACCGGCTGGCCCTCGATTCGGGCGATCTGTTCGCGTAACCGGGCAAGGGCCGAATTCCTAGAACCGGCCGCCGTCGCGTCATTCGCCGCGGACCGCGTCCGCGCCGAGGGGATGTCCGCCAGCCGGGCCGGCCAAGCATCGCTGACAGCCATAGGATCTCCTTCGGCCGCAAGGGTTTGCGGCCGTCCAGCCTCTGGATAAGAGGTTTTGTTCGTGATGTGTTCCTATAGATTCCAGAGGGTGATGGGAGAGTCAAGCGGAGTCGTCTGCGTGATTATTTTCCTTGTCGCCGACTACGAAAACGCCGCAGCATGATGCCGCGGCGCTTCAGGAAGCCGGTGGAGGGGATGGGCTCAATCGTGGGACCTGTCGTCGCGAGCTTTAAGATTCGTCAGGCCGTCTTGGCCACGCCGGGGCGCTCGTCGACGAAGAAGAACGCCGCAAGCGCACGCCGAGCATCGACCCGAGATAGGCGGCGGCAAGCCAGAGCCAACCGTGCAGGCTGCCCGAGGCGATGCCGCCGAAATAGGCCCCGATGTTGCAGCCGAAGGCGATCCGGGCGCCGTAGCCCAGTAGCAGCCCGCCGATCACCGCGGCCAGGACCGAACGGCGCGGAATGGCGAAGTTCGGCGCCAAGCGCCCGGCGAGCGCGGAGGCTAGCAGGGCGCCGAGAATGATGCCGAAATTCATCACCGAAGTGACGTCGGAGAAGACGCTGGAAGACAGCGCGGTGGCATTGCCGGGCTGCTGCCAATAGGCCCAGGCCGTCGGATCGATACCGAAGAGCTGCGCGCCCTTCGCTCCCCAAAGGGCGAATGCCGAGGTGATGCCCCAGGGCCGGCCGGCCAGCGCCAAGGTGACGAAATTGAGAAGGGCGAGCAGAACCGCGCCGGCTATCAGGGGCCAGGGGCCACGGGCGAAGCGCGACAAGCCGGTATGCGGACTGTGTTCGGCGCGCTCCAGGGTGCCGTGACGGCGCCTTTCCACCAGAACCGTGACGAGGGCGATCGCGGCGAACAAGGCGAAGGACAGGACGATCGCGACCGGTGCGCCGAAGACCGTCACGATCGAGACGGGTGCAAAGGCCGGCAATGCCGTCCACCAGTCGAAATGGACTGTCGCCAGCACCGAGCCGACGATGAAAAAGAACAGGGTGATCAGCATTCGGGCATTGCCGCCGCCGGCAGTGTAAAGCGTACCGGAGGCGCAGCCGCCGCCCAGCTGCATGCCGATGCCGAAGTTGAAAGCGCCGACGAGCACAGACACGCCGATCGGCGACACGAAGCCGGCGACCGGTTGACCGAACAGGCTGCCAGCTGCCAGGGCCGGAAAGAACAGCGCGACGGCAACGGCAAGCATCACCATCTGGGCGCGAAGGCCACGGCCACGGCCATCGCGAATGAGATTGCGCCAGGCCGAGGTGAAGCCGAAGGCAGCATGGTAGAGGACGAGGCCGAAAGCACCGCCGACCACGAACAGGGCTGCGATGCCCGGACCATAGCCGAAGGCGAGCACGAGGGCCCCCAGCAGCACGAGGCCGGAGGCGGTCAAAACGGCGGGGCCGGCTACACGCCGTTCACTCGTGCCGAGTGGTTCCGAAAGGGTGGTGGTTGTCATGAGGGTTTCTTTCGCCCGGTTTACATCATTGCGCTCAAAGATGGTCTGCCGAACGATGCATGGCGACGCATGGAATGGCGCCGGTTGGTCAAACCGGCGAACGTCTTTCTGCTAAATGGTCCGCCCTGGAAAACTGATCCTTCGCACCGCCTCGTCCGGTTCGATGCGGCCGTGCCATTGCTTCGGATAGCCGAGCGAGACCTCTTCGAAGGCGACGCCGTCGATCATCCGGCTGGAGCGGATGTGGATGTGGCCGGAGATCACCGCGCGGGCGGCAAAGCGTGTGTGCCAGTTTTCGGTTCGCCGCGTGCCGCACCAGAGCGAAAAGCGCGGAATGCGCGGCAGGCGGGCCAGCTCCTCGCGCAATGGCCAGTGATTGATCAGCACGGTCGGCAGCCCGTCGTCGAGCGCTTCCAGCCGCTGTTCGGTGAGGTCGCAGCGCGCCGCGCACCACGCGCTCCGGCTGTCGAAGGGTGCCGGCGACAGAAGCTGCTCGTCGGCGCAGCGGATACCGGCTTCCCGCGCCCAGGCGACGGCGGCGTCCAGAGGCACATAGTCCGGCCGGAACGAATAATCGTAGAGCAGGAACATCGGCACGATCCGTACAAGCGTGCCGTCGATTTCGGCGACCGGATAGGGGTCTTCGGGCGTCAGCACACCGCGCTCGCGGCAGAGAGCGACGAAGCGCTGGTAGCGGGCTTCGCCGCGGAGCGCGGTTCCTCGCGAGGCGATCGACCAGAGTTCGTGATTGCCCGGCACCCAGACGAGCTGTTTGAATTTCGGCTGCAGGGCGTCGAACGCCAGATCCAGATGGCGTTCGGTCTCGCCAACGTCGCCGGCCAGAATCAACCAGTCGTCCGGTCGTGCCTTGATCGTGTGGATCGCCTCGCGGTTGGTCGGATGGCCGAGATGCAGATCGCCAACGGCGAAGAGTTTCACGAGGCTGGCCCGCCCGCATCCGCGTTACTCATCGCCATCGCATCCAGCGGCATAACGACGGGTTCGAGCTCTTCGATCAGGTCGGTCAGCGGCACCGTTCTGAGAAAGCGGATCGGCGGCAGGCGATCCCGTGGCGAGACCGCGAGCGCCAGCCTGTGCTCGGCGGAAACCCGCCGCCTGAGAAAGGTCCAGCGGGCGGGATCGTCCGGGCAGCTCGGCGCGAATCCGATCGTCGGCGTTTCGCCTTCCAGATCGAAGGAGAAGCCGTCGAGCGGCAGTGCCAGCCCCATGCCGCGCGCCTTGATATAGGCTTCCTTGAGCGTCCAGAAGGCGAAGAAGCGCTCGCGCAGGTCCGGGCCGTCGGCGGCGCGCACGTAGGTCGCCTCTGCGGGCGAAAAGTAGCGGCCGGCAAGATCCCGGACGGCACTGTCGCGGCCGACCGTCTCGACATCGACGCCGAGATCGCAATGCCGGGCGACGGCGAGCGCCGCGAGGCCGCGGGTGTGCGAGAGGTTGAAGGTAAGTCCGTCATCGTCGCCACCGGAAATTTCCGGCCGGCCGTGGCGGTTCGCTGTAAAGCGCCAGGCGTCAGGCGCCACGGGTCGGTAGCGCGACAAGGTGGCGCGGACGAGTGCCTTGCCGACCAGGAACTCTTCGCGCGCCCCATCGACGCGGTAGCGCTCGAAGCGCTGGCGCTCGCCCGCGTCGAGAAGCGCGCGATAGGGCGCGTGCAGCGCCGGAGTCACCTCGGGCAGGAAGGTCAGCCAGACGTCGATGCCTTCGAGCTGTATGGTCGACGCAGGCTGCGGGCCGTGACGGTCGGCGGTCGGCAAAGGCGCTCCTCGTGGATTGCGGCAGGTCGGGCGAAAGGGCCGGAGCGGCGGGGCCCCGGCGGGAATGGCGCGGCTGTTATGGCCGCAGCTTATCGTCCGGTTGAACAGAGGTGAAGCATCAACGGCCCCGGGGGACAATTTGTCTGCCGGCCGGGATGCTCAAAACGAAACGAGGCGCGGTGGTGGCCGCGCCTCGATCATGTCGTGGGATGGACGGATCAGTTCACACGATAGAGCGGAACGATCGGCTCCGGACGCTCCTCGACACGCTCACGGCGGTCGTCGCGGAACTCGATCCGGACGTCGTCGCGGCGCTCATCGCGCCATTCGCGGCGATCGTCCCGACGCTCTTCCCGACGGAGTTCGTGGCGACGCTCCGCCCGGCGTTCGCGGCGGACATCGTCCCGATCGTCGAAGCGGTCGCGATCCTCAATCCGGTCCCGGTCACGGCGAGAACGCGGGCCGTAGATGCCGTCATAGCGGTCGCGCTCGCGATAGAAGCGGCGGGCGCGATAGTGGTCATCCCAATAGCCGCCGATGGAGAAGCTGATCACTGGCGCCTCGATCGCCCGGATCGCGCGTTCGCCGATGTAGCGGCGGGTGCCGCCGGCATAGGCGAGATAGTTCGACGACATCCAGCCGCGCTGGCCGTCATAGCCAACGTCGCACCAGGAGCGGTTCTCCAGGCACCCGTAGACGCGGACCCTGTCGCCGCCGCCGACGACGTCGACCGCCGGGTAACGGGTGGAGGGGCCGGCGCGCAGATTGACGTCGGTGGTGGCGATGGCGCGCGCCGCGGCGTCGGCCGTGGCCGGAAGGGCGAAGCCGCCGACGACGACGGCGAGCAATCCGAGTAGCATCTTGTTCATGGCATGACCTCGCGAAGCTGAGATGGATATCTAGTGTCGCGGTCAGTAAGCCACAGCCTGTCCGAACGGTTCCGGAACAAGATTGTTATCTGGCGTTCAGAATTGCCGGCGCTTGGCCTCGATCGCGTCCCACAGAAGCGCGGCGATGTCGGCGCCACCGAAGCGCTTGACCTCGCGGATGCCGGTCGGCGAGGTGACGTTGATCTCGGTCAGATAGTCGCCGATGACGTCGATGCCCACGAACAAGAGGCCTCGCTCCTTCAGCGCCGGGCCGATCCGCTCGCAGATGTCGCGCTCGCGCTCCGTCAGTTCCGTCGCGGTGGCAGTGCCGCCCACGTGCATGTTGGAGCGCGTGTCGCTTTCAGCGGGAACCCGGTTGATGGCGCCGGCATACTCCCCGTCGACGAGGATGATGCGCTTGTCGCCCTTGCGCACGTCGTCGAGATAGCGCTGCACGATATACGGCTCGCGGAACAGGACGCCGAAGGTTTCCATGAAAGACGTCAGGTTACGGTCGTCTTTCCTCAAGTGGAAGACGCCGGCGCCGCCATTGCCGTAGAGTGGCTTCATGACGATTTCGCCGAACTCGGCGCGAAAGGCCGCAACCTCCTCCGGGTCCTTGGTGATCAGCGTCTCCGGCATCAGATCGGCGAATTCCATGACGAAGATCTTCTCCGGCGCATTGCGCACCGAAGCCGGATCGTTGACCACCAATGTCTTCGGATGAATGCGTTCGAGAATGTGGGTGGAGGTGATGTAGGCCATGTCGAAGGGCGGGTCCTGGCGCAGCAGGACGACATCCATCGCCGCCAGATCGACTTTCTCGGATGGCCCGAGGGAGAAATGGTTGCCCTCTTCCTCCCGCAGCTCCATCGCCTCGACCCGCGCGGTGACCTGGCCGCCACGCATCGAGAGCTGCTCGGGCGTGTAGTGGAACAGTTGGTGGCCGCGGTTCTGCGCCTCGAGACACAGCGCGAAGGTGGAATCGCCCTTGATCGAGATCGAGGCGACATGGTCCATCTGGACCGCGACTTTCAGCGCCATGCGGATTGTCCTTCGCTTTAGAGCGCCGTGCGTCCATTCGAACGCACAAAGGACGCTCCAATATTTTGATTGAGCATCGGAACGATCCAAAAACCGGATGCCACTTTTGGGTCCGATGCTCTAAACGGCCTTGCGTCGCTTGCGAGGTAGCGCTTCAAGGCCCGGCGGGCAATGGCCGGACATCTTGTCATCGTATCCCGAAGCGTGGGGATGTCGGCTGCCCGATCAGACGGCCCAGCGCCGCCCTGTCGTCTCGAGGCCGAAGAAGCGCGGCGTGCGGGCGTATGTGGCGAGTCCCGCGAGCGCGGCGAGCGGCTCGGTGACGACGAATAGCGGGATCTCGCGCATCAGCGCGGAATGCGGCGCCTTATCCTCGAAGGCGGCGCGGAGTTGCTCGGACTTCAGGATCGGGATGATGCGCTGGAAGATGCCGCCGGCAATGAAGACGCCACCGCGCGCCATGAAGATCAGCGCCAGATCGCCGGCGACCCGTCCGAGATAGGTGGCGAACAGATCGACCGCCTCGATCGAAAGGGGGTCCTTCTGGTTCACCGCCGCTTCGGTGATCTCCGCCGGCGTCGTGTGGACCGGCTCCGCCCCGTCCGCCGCCGCGATGGAGCGGTAGAGATTGACCAGCCCGCGTCCGCATAGCACCTGTTCGCCCGACACCCGGCCTTCGATAGTCTCCAGATGCGGCCAGATCGCCAGATCCCGCTCGGTACGCGGTCCAAGGTCGATGTGGCCGCCTTCGCCGGCGACCGGAATCCACATGTTGCGCGCCCGCACGAGGCCCGCGACACCGAGGCCGGTGCCCGGGCCTACCACCACCCGGCTGGCGCCCTCATGGACCTCACCGCCGCCGATCTGCGTTCGCGATTGCTCGCCGAGCGAGGAGATCGCCAGCGCCTGCGCCTCGAAATCGTTGACGACGATCACTTCTTCGATGCCAAGCCCGCTCAGCATCTGTTGCGGGCGGATCACCCAGGGAGAGTTGGTGAGGTCGATCTCGTCGCCGTCGATCGGTCCCGCGACGGCCAGCACTGCCGATTTCGGCTGCACCGATGTCTTGTCGAGCACGGTCGCCTGGATGGCGTCGTCAACCGTCTCGAAATCGGCGGTCTGGATGACCGGGAACATCTTGGGCTCGGCGAAGGAATCGAGAAGCAGCGCGAAGCGGGCATTGGTGCCGCCGATGTCGCCGATCAGGATCGGAAATTTCAACGCGTCCGTGCCGTCACGCCGTTGTTCCATAGGATGTCCGCTTCAATCGATTCGTATGCCGATCGACATAGGACACTGCCGTGACGAACGCAAAACAAACCGGCCGACCCGGTCAGCGAGTCGGCCGGTTCGTCGGAATTGGTATGGAACCCGATGGCGCATAGGCGAGCCCGACAGCTGCGGCAGTGGCCCTCGTGCTCGTTGCAGCCATCATGCTGCCCGTCGAGCCCATCGCCGGCGCATTCGCCACCGCGCGGCACTGGCGGGGTAGGTCGGCCAGAGTCATCTCCGGCTTGGGTTTCGCCGGCTTGGCGTTCGGCGGTGGCGGCTGCAGGGCCGTGTTGAACCACCAGTCGAGATCACCGCAGCCATCGCCCCGGCCAGTGGATTTCTGCTCGGTACAATTCGGCGATCCGGGCTGGCAGAACAGCCGGACGTGGAAGTGCTCGTGATGGCCGTAATAGGGCCGCACCTTGTTCAGCCAGGCGCGGTCGTCGCCGGCCGTCTCGCAGAGCTTCTTCTTGATGCCCGGATGGACGAAAATCCGCTGTACCTTGGCATCTTCGGCGGCGAGCTTGATCAGGTCGCGGTAGCGCGAATTCCAGATCCGATCATCGACCTGGAAGGTGCCTTTCTTCAGGACCGAGCGGAACGGGAAATCCTCCCGTGCCGCGGCGGTGAGGCGCGGGGTCGGCATCGGCTGCAGCCAGATGTCGAGGTCGAGGCCGATCTGGTGGGAACTGTGCCCCGAGGGCATCGGGCCGCCGCGCGGCTGCGACATGTCGCCGACCAGAAGTCCAGGCCAGATGCCGCGCCGCGCCGCTTCGCGGGACAGGTTCTCGATGAAGGCGACCGTCGTCGGGAGGCCGTAATGCCGGTCGCGCGACAGGCGCATCGCCTGCCAGGTCGGCCCATCGGCCGGAAGCTGGGCTCCACCCGCGAGGCACCCCTTGGTGTAGAAGCCGAGGCTCTCTGCCGGAAGTGCGGCGGCTGTGTGCTGGGCACTGAAAACCTGTTTTGCGTTCGGCTCGGCGGACGCCTGTCCGGCCGCGGCCAGAAACGCCAGCGCGGCTGCGATACCGGCTGCCGCGCGACGCGTTGGTGAAGCAGGCCGCATGGATGGTCCCTCAAGCTGGATGATGTCGCCGATGCTACGCGCGTCGGATAGCCCGAGGCTTGCCGCGCACGATCCGCGCGACGTGGTCCTGCGTCACGATAGCGCTGACAATCTCGCGACAGGATGTGCCGATTTCATGGCCGCCGGTCAGGCTAGCGTTACCCAATCGCCCGTTTGCCCGGCCGTAAACAGCGCGTCGATCGCAGCCTGGTTGCGGCGGCTGGATTCCAGCGGGAAAACCCCGCCATTTCCGTCCACCGCCTCGCCAAACGCCTCGACCTGCAGGCGGTACTGATCAATCCCCGGAAAGCGGAAGGTCTGCGTCAGCCGGTGGCCGCGATCGTGCAGCAGCACCTTGTCGCCGTCGTAGAGGCTGGCATTGAACGGAGCCGCAAGCTCGATAAACCCCTCGGTGCCGTGGAAGACGACGGTCTGGCGGTTAGCCATGCGGGTCCCGAGATAGACGCTCATCTCGAAATCGCCGAAGTCGACCGTGCCGGTCACGAAGGAATCGGTGCCGAACGCGTCGTCGGTCACGACCTTGGCTCGTACACGCACCGGCTCCTTGCCGGTCGCGAAGCGCGAGGTGACAAGCGGATAGACGCCGATGTCGCGCAGGGCGCCGCCGCCGAGTTCCGGCCGGTTGCGCATGTTGGCGGGGTCGACATTGTGGTAGCTGAACGACGCCTCGATATGGATCAGCCGCCCGATCGCGCCGTCGGCGATGAGGTCGCGTACCTTGGCCCATTGCGGGTGATAGGTGACCATGAAGGCTTCGGACACGAGGACTCTTGCGTCCTTTGCCGCCGCGATGATGCGGTCGATGTCCGCGGCGGTCATGCCCATCGGCTTTTCGCAGAGGACATGCTTGCCGGCGTCGATCGCCTTCAAGGTCCATTCCGTGTGCTGGGCCGTGGGCAGCGGCACATACACCGCGTCGATTTCGGGGGAGGCAAGCAGTTCGTCATAGCTGCCATAGGCGCGCGGGATGCCGAAGGCAGCCGCGACCTCTTGCGCGCGTTCACGATCGCGGCTAGCGATCGCCGCCAGCGAGCCGTTCGTCGCCTTGCCGATCGCCGGCATCAATTGCTCCCGCGCGATCTTGGCGGTGGACAAGATTCCCCATCTCAGCATGTTGCGTATCCCTCACAGCGTTTGAAATGACGTCGCAAACACTCTTCCCGACCGTGACCGGCGCACCGCCTGAGCGATGGGCCGGCCGTAACCGCGTGGTCAGCCGCCGAGCACCGCCTTCACCTCCGGCAGATCCTTCAACGGCGTCTGCGGACGCGGGCCGATCTGCCCGATGATATGGCCGGCTGCGGCGACGCCAAGCCTGGCGCTCTGCTCGTGGTCGAGACCCATCGTATAGCCGCGCAGGAAGCCGCTGGCGAAAAGGTCGCCGGCGCCGGTCGTGTCGAGGATTTCGGGGATCGCCAGCGCCGGCACCGCAATGCGCTGGTCGCCCTCGACGACGATGCAGCCCTTTTCGCTGCGGGTCACGGCGCAGAAGCGCTTGGTGTCCTTTGCCAGTTGGTCGAGCGCGCTGTCGAGATCGTTCACTTCGTAAAGCGACAGCGCCTCGCTTTCATTGGCGAAGACGATGTCGACGGTGCCCGAGCGCATGAGATCGAGGAATTCGTCCCGGTAGCGATGGACGCAGAATGCGTCGGACAGCGTCATCGCGACCTCGCGGCCATTGTCGTGGGCGATCCGCGCCGCCTCGACGATCGCCTGCTTGGCGCGCGGCGGATCCCACAGATAGCCCTCGAAATAGGTGACCTTGGCGGCCGCGACGATGGCGGGATCGATATCCTCCGGACCGAGTTCGACACAGGCGCCGAGATAGGTGTTCATCGAGCGTTGGCCGTCCGGCGTGACCAGGATCATCGAGCGGGCCGTCGGCGGATGGCCGTCGAGCGGCTTGGTGGCGTAGTGGACGCCGAGGGCGCGGATGTCGTGGGCGAAAATCTCGCCGAGCTGGTCGTTGGAGACCTTGCCGAAATAGGCGCCGGTTCCGCCGAGGCTGACGAGGCCGGCGACGGTGTTGCCGGCGCTGCCGCCGGACATTTCGATGCCGGGACCCATGACACCGTAGAGATGCTCGGCGCGTTCGGTGTCGATGAGCGTCATGCCGCCCTTCTGGATCGCCTCGCGTTCGAGAAAGCCGTCGTCGGCGCGCGCGATGATGTCGACGATCGCGTTGCCGATCGTGAGAACGTCGTAATCTGTCATGATGGGGTCCGTCGTTGCAATCGCGGTCTTCCTAGCGCGCGGGCTGCCGATTGGCCAGACGCGGTCCGCCTGAGACGGCGTTGCGGACACCGGCGCCGCTGCATATCTCGCAGGGCAATGAAAAGGACGCACCGATGATTTTCGCCTCCGCCCGGCTGGCTTTCGCCGATATTTTCTCAGCCCCCTTTCGCGGAGCGTTGTGGAAGGCCCTCGGCCTCAGCGCCATCGTGCTGGTTGCCTTGTGGTTCGGCATCGCGGCGATCGCCGAATGGGTCGCGGTGCCGTTCCTGTCCAATCTGTTTCCCGATGCCCCGTCCTGGGTCGATCAGGCGGGCAGTCTTGCCGGATGGGCGGCCGGTTTCGCATTGGCCATTTTGCTGGCCTTCCTGATCGGGCCGATCAGTGCGGTGATCGCCAGTCTGTTTCTCGACGATGTGGCGGAGGTGGTCGAGGCGAACACCTATCCCGAAGTGTCCGCCGGCACGGCGATGCCGCTGATTCCCGGCCTGATCCTGTCAGTCAAGTTCTTCGGCGTCGTGATCCTCGGCAATCTCCTGGCCCTGGTCCTGCTCCTGGTGCCGGGGATCAACATCGCCGCCTTCTTCGTGGTCAACGGCTATCTGCTCGGCCGCGAATATTTCGAGTTCGCGGCGATGCGCTATCGCACAGAGGCGGAGGCCAAGGCGTTGCGCGGTCGCTACGGCACGACGGTGTTTCTGGCGGGGCTGCTCATCGCCGGTTTCCTTGCGGTACCACTGCTCAACCTTTTGACGCCGCTCTTCGCCGCGGCGCTGATGGTGCATCTGCACCAGCGCGTCTCGCGCAAGGAGGGCGGGTTGATCGCAGGCGAAGCGACGAGCGCGGCCCGCTTGGCGCGGGGGTAAGCGGCCGCTTTGGGTGGAAGCCGGTCATTCGTGAGACTGCGTTAATGGCATCGTTGCGCCCAATGCTGCCCTTCGGCGGCTTAAACCCGGTTCCCAAAAGCAGCCGTCCGTATGGTCAGCCGTAATGGTGGTGGAGACGGTTCGCGCCCAGCCATTGCAGGGAGAAAGATGTCATCTTCCGGCGCGGGATCAGGTAGACTAGCGTCGAGATGAACGGTCTTTATGTCGCTATTTCGCGCGTCACAATCGAAGGCGAGAGGGTCGTTGCTCCCGGCCTGCGGCTAGAGCCAGCCTATGCGCACGTGTTCGCGCACCCCATGCTGGCCGTCAAACCTCCGCCTGAGCCCACTGCCCATCACCCGGCCCCGTGGACTGCGGTTAAACAGTCGGGAAACGTCGAAACCGCGACTGTTCAGCTTACGCTCGATCCTGAGGGACACGCCTTACCCGACGATGCTTTCTCTCGGGTGCGCTCAGCGATCTCGCTTCTGCGTCTCATATCCGGTTTACCGATCCGCGCGCCCGTCTGGTCCGATATCAGTTTCGCCGAGATAGCCAGCGGCAAGGCGCACGGCGGCGTTCGCCAGTTTGATCCGCCGCTTCAATGGCCGATGGACGATTATCCGCTCACTCAGGATGTCACGTCCACGCTCGCAACCCTGCTTCCCCGGCTCCGAGAGCGCAGGCAAGAGGACAACTTTGCAGCGGCTTATGCCTTACTAGACAGCATGTGGTGGATACCGACGTTGAGCGCGCAGATGATCGCTATCTGGAGTTCGGCCGAAGCGCTCATGCAGCCCAGTCGGAAAAGTATGACGAAAGAACTGGCTCGCCTCGCTCGCGGCGCGCTTGGTAAGGACCGCAGCGATGGCGATCGTATCTTTGAGGAGGTTATTCGGCTCTGCGAGGCGAGAGGGGCGGCGGCACATGCGGGGCGCGAACCTGCGGCAGACGACGTGCAGGCCTCATACCGGATCGCCCGCAACCTGATGATGCGTTCACTCTTGAGTACGGGGAACCCGCCACCCTTGAGCTATAGATAGCGATTGGAATCGTCCGCTTCAGCCGATACCGGCGCTGGAAGCTGCCGGTTGGAAAATGGCCCGCTCGCGATGTTTGATCGGAACGGCACGACGTCAGAATAGGGTCGGAAGCAGCCTTTCGAAACTTGCCGCATGGTCTGGGTCGTTCGGTGTCAGCCGGACGCGGTCGGTTCCGGCAAGAGACCGGCCGGCAGCTCGCGAAGCGGCGCCGGAACGTCGCTCGTCTTGACGTCGGCCTTGCAGAGATCCGCGATCACGCAGGCCTCGCACTCGGGCTTGCGCGCCTTGCAGACATAGCGGCCGTGCAGGATCAGCCAGTGATGCGCGTGCCGCAGATACGGTTGCGGAATGACCTTGAGGAGCCCGGCTTCCACCGCCTCCGGCGTCTTGCCGGGCGCCAGCTTCAACCGGTTGCCGAGCCGCAATATGTGGGTGTCGACGGCGAGCGTCTCCTCGCCGAAGGCGGAGTTGAGCACCACGCTGGCGGTCTTGCGGCCGACGCCCGGCAGCGCTTCAAGCCCGGCGCGATCGCGCGGCACCTCGCCGCCATGCTGTTCCACCAGGGTCCGGGCCAGCGCCGCGACGTTCCTGGCCTTGTTGCGATAAAGCCCGATCGTGCGGATATGCTCGCGGATCACCTCCTCGCCGAGGGCGGCCATCTTCTGCGGCGTGTCGGCGATCTTGAAGAGTTCGCGGGTCGCCTTGTTGACCCCGACATCGGTCGCCTGGGCCGACAACACGACGGCAACGAGGAGGGTGAACGGGTTGGAATGTTCGAGTTCCCCCTTCGGGTCCGGCCGCTGCACGGCGAAGCGGCGGAAGATCTCCGCGATTTCGGCGCGCGTATAGGGAATGCGCCGCCGCCGGGCGGGTGGACGCTGCGTGGATCGACCTTGAGACGAAGCGCCGCTGCTCTTGCGCTTGACCGATTGGGGAAGTGGGACGATCTTTTCTGCCATGTCGGTCCTATAGCGATGCGAGAGCATGGGTGACAATTCCACGGTGAACCGAACCGGCGACCAGGCGGCCGACCGGCCGATCTTCCAGGCTCTGCTGGTGCCCTATCGCTCGCTCGGCCCTCGCGGCTTCACGGTGGTGATGGCCTTCGTCGGACTGGTGAGTCTGGCGACCAGTCTCGGCTTCCTCGCCAAGGGCGCATGGCCGGTCGCCGGCTTTTTCGGTCTCGACGTCCTGCTCGTCTGGTGGGCCTTTCGCGCCAGCTTCCGGTCGGCGAAGGCGCGCGAGGAGGTGTCGCTGTCGCGCACCGATCTGGCGATCCGCAAGATCTCGCCGCGCGGCGTCGTGCGCGAGGCGCATCATAACCCGTTCTGGGCGCGGTTCCATGTCGCTCGGCACGAGGAAATCGGCATCACCCGCATGAGCGTCGATTCCAACCGGATCTCCACGGAAATCGGCGGCTTCCTCAATCCCGACGACCGCGAGAGCTTCGCCCGCGAATTCCATCGCGCGCTGTTGACGGCGAAAGGTCGCTGAGACGGCGTTGGGGCCGAAAATCGGGTGGCGGGCGGCGCGTGACCGTGATCTGACGGCAGGCGAAGGAGACCACACCATGCTTTCCATCGATGTCACCTCGGCCCAACCCACCGCCATCCGGAACGCCGCGATGCCCGCTTCCGCCGGCCTGTGCGACTACGACACCGTGCGCCGGACGATCGAGTTCATCTCGACCGAATATCGCCACCAGCCGAGCCTTGCCGCAATCGCCGGGGCGCTCGGCAGCGACGAGGAGGCGCTGTCGGCGGTGTTCAAACGCTGGTCGGGCCTGACGCCGAAGGCGTTTCTGCAAGCCGTCACCATCGACCACGCCCGCCGCCTGCTCGGCGAGGGCGCCACGTTGTTCGACGCCGCCTTCGAGGTGGGCATGTCCGGCCCCTCCCGCCTGCACGACCTGTTCGTCAAGCACGAGGCGCTGTCGCCGGGCGCCTACAAGGCGAAGGGCGAGGGAATCGCACTCTCCTACGGCTTTCACCCGACGCCGTTCGGCCTGTCGCTGGTGATCGCCACCGAGCGGGGGCTCGCGGGCCTCGCCTTCGCCGAGCCAGGCGTGGCGGGCGAGGCCGAAGCGCTCGACGACATGCGCCGGCGCTGGCCGAAGGCATCGTTCCGGCGCGATCAGGACGCGACCGCGCCGCTGGCCGCCCGCATCTTCGAGCCGTCCAACTGGCGCGCCGACCGGCCGCTCCGGGTCGTCATGATCGGCACAGATTTCGAAATCCGCGTCTGGGAAGCGCTGCTGGACATTCCGGTCGGCGAGGCATCGACCTATTCGACCGTCGCCGAGCGGATCGGCGCGCCGAAGGCCGCCCGCGCCGTCGGCGCGGCGGTCGGCCGCAACCCGATCTCCTTCGTCGTGCCCTGCCACCGGGTGGTCGGCAAATCCGGCGCGCTCACCGGCTATCACTGGGGCATCACTCGCAAGCGGGCCATGCTCGGCTGGGAATGCGGGCTGTTGGCGCGGGATTGAAGGCGTCTCCGGCTCCACGGACGCGGCCGAGGGATGATGACCGCGCCAGCCGGAGCGCGCGGTCCAGCCGTCAGATTTTGCCGTCGAGGCCCATCTGATAATATTTGTGGATGATCTTGTCCTGGTTCTCCAGCAGCCAGTCGATCGACGGTTCGTTCGTCATCGCCTTGCGGATCGCTTCCTTCATCCCCTTGCGGTGGATGTCGAAGAGCACCTTGTGGTCGAGATCCTTGATATCGACGATCGTCGGAGCCAGCCAGACCGAGCAGATGATGCCGAGATCGTTGACCTGATCCTTGGGCAGGATGCCCTCGCGCACGGCATCGAGCACGCCGTTGGCGATGGCGAACTGCACCGTGCCCATCAGGATCGAGGTGTATCGCGAATCCTTCACCGTCACCTTCGACACGCAGAGTGTCGCCGGGCGCACCATGATGTCGGTATTGAGCAGCGCGAAGACGCGGCTGTGGCCCTTCACCTGATCGCCGGTGAGCGTGGCGAGGGCGGTGCCGACGGGGCCGTCGAGCGCCCCGATGACGACTTCCGGCTCGGCGGCTGTTCCGGGAGGGCCGCCGGCGACAAGGGCTTCGCCGGTGCGCAGGACGATACGGTCGGTCATGATCTCATACTCTCGCTGGTTCAGGCGCCCACCGCGTCCTAGCAGCCTCGGGTGCCGCGTTCAAATCCGCGGAGCGCGGCAACCGCCGCAATCGGCCGGATCCTAATCGGCGAGGACGGTCTTCTCCGCGACGGTGGAATCGGCGTTGAGCCGGTAGACGATCGGCACGCCCGTGGCGATCTCCTGGCCGACGATCTCCTCGCCGGTGAGGCCGTCCAGCGCCATGACCAGGGCGCGCAGCGAGTTGCCGTGCGCGGCGACGACCACCGTGCCGCCGCCGAGCACCTTCGGCAGGATGTCGTGGATGTAATAGGGCCAGACCCGGGCGCCGGTGTCCTTCAGGCTTTCGCCGCCGGGCGGCGGCGTGTCGTAGGAGCGACGCCAGATGTGGACCTGCTCCTCGCCCCATTTCTTCCGCGCGTCGTCCTTGTTCAATCCGGACAGATCACCGTAGTCCCGCTCGTTGAGCGCGACGTCGCGGATCGTCTCCAGACCCGTCTGGCCGAGTTCCTCCAGCATCAGCGTCAGCGTGCGCTGGGCGCGGGAGAGTTCGCTGGTGAAGGCGATGTCGAAGGTGAAACCACCGGCCTTCAGCCGGCGGCCCGCGTCCTTGGCTTCCTCGACACCCTTGTCCGTCAGGTCGGGGTCCTTCCAGCCGGTGAAGAGGTTCTTCAAATTCCATTCGCTCTGGCCGTGGCGGACGAGGACGAGGGTTCGAGACATGGGAGAGCCTTTATTCGCAAGGGATGGAGGAAGGTTGCGGGTCGGCGGTGGTCAGTCCGCGAGCCCGAGAACGTCGCGCATGGTGTAGAGGCCGGGCGCCTGATTCTTGGCCCAGAGCGCGCCCCACACAGCGCCACGCGCGAAGATCGCCCGGTCGGCCGCAAGATGGGAGAGTTGGATGCGCTCGCCCTCGCCGGCCAGGATCACCGAATGGTCGCCGACGACCGAGCCGCCGCGCAGCGTGGCAAAACCGATCGTGCCCGCCTCGCGTGGGCCGGTGTGGCCGTCGCGGGCCCGCACGCTGTTGTCCGCGAGCTTGACGTTGCGTCCCTTGGCGGCGGCTTCGCCGAGAAGCAGGGCAGTGCCGGAGGGGGCGTCTACCTTGTGCTTGTGATGCATTTCGAGGATTTCGATGTCGAATGCGTCCGGTCCGAGGGCGCGCGCGGCCTTTTCGACGAGACCGACGAGGAGGTTGACGCCGAGGCTCATATTGCCGGATTTGACGATGCGCGCGGTCTTCGCCGCGGCAGCGATTTCGGCTTCTTCCGCAGTTGAAAATCCGGTCGTGCCGATGACGTGGACCAGCCCGCGCTTGGCGGCGAGAGCGGCAAATCCCGTCGAGGCGGCCGGCACGGTGAAGTCGATGATGCCGTCGGCGCCGTCGAGCGCGGTGTTGACGTCGTCGCTGATCGTCACGCCGAGATGTCCGGCGCCGGCAAGCGTTCCCGCGTCATTGCCGAGTCCCGGCGAGCCGGAATGTTCGAGCGCGGCGTGCAGCCTGGCGCCATCCGTTTCCATGATGATTTGGACGAGGGTTCGGCCCATGCGGCCGGCGGCGCCGAGGACGACCAGTTTCGTTTCGCTCATCTCAACTCCGAATTCCTTGTGCGGCGCATTGGATCGTCAGGCGCGCATCGTGTCGGCGATCGCCTCGGCATGGGGGCGGTCGGCATGCGTCTGGAGACCGTAGAAGCGGGCATAATGTCCATCCGGGCGTCCGACAAGTTCGCCATGGGTGCCGCGCTCGACGATCTCGCCGCCGTCGATGACCAGGATCTGGTCGGCGTTGACGATCGTCGACAGCCGGTGAGCGACGACCAGCACCGTGCGGTTGCGCATCGCCTGTTCGAGCGCCGTCTGGACCAGCGTCTCGGATCGGGTGTCGAGCGCCGAGGTCGCTTCGTCGAGAAGCAGGATCGGGGCGTTGCGCACCAGGGCGCGGGCGATCGACAGGCGTTGGCGCTGGCCGCCGGAGAGGGAGACGCCGTTTTCCCCGAGCGGCGTGTCGTAGCCTTTCTGCTGAGCGATAATGAATTCCTCGGCCTGGGCAAGCCGCGCCGCTTCGTCGATCTCCGCGTCGCTCGCGTCGGGGCGCCCGAGGCGGATGTTCTCGCGGATCGTGCCCTCGAAGAGATACGGCGTTTGCGGCACATAGGCGATTTTCGATCGCAGCGAGCTTTTGGTGATGTTTCGGATGTCCTGTCCGTCGATCAGGATACGGCCTTGCTCCACGTCGTAGAAGCGCTGCAACAGGGCGATGATGGTGGATTTGCCACCGCCCGACGCGCCGATCAGCGCCGTCGTCTTGCCGGCCGGCGCGGTAAAACTCAGGCCGCGCAACACCGGCTCGTTGCTGTGATAGGCGAAACCGACATCCTTAAAGACGATTTCGCCCTTCTCGACCACAAGGCCTTGGGCGTCGGCCGGGTCGGCCTGGCGCGGTTCGAGGTCGAGGATCTCGTAGATCATCTGCGCGTTGACGAGGGCGCGTTCGAGCTGGACCTGCAGCTTGGCGAGGCGGCGCGCCGGGTCGTAGGCGAGGAGAAGCGCAGTGATGAACGCGAACATCGCGCCGGGCGAATAACCGTAGGTGATAGCGCGGTAGCCGGAATAGGCGATGACGCCGGCAATGGCGATGCCGGCGACCACCTCGGTCACCGGCGTGGTCCGCTCGGTGATCACGGCGATCCTGTTGGAGCGCTCTTCCGCCGCCAGGATCAGATGTTCGATCCTCTCGCGCAGCGGCTTTTCCATGGTGAAGGCCTTGACCACGGTGATGCCCTGGGCGGCCTCCTGCATGGAGCCGAGTACGCGTGCGTTGAGGTCGATCGACTGGCGCGTCGCGACACGCAGCTTGCGTGCCAGCCCGGCGATCATCAGGGCGATGGGTGGGCCGGCGAGCAGGGCGATCAGCGACAGCAGCGGGTCCTGATAGACCATCACGAAGACCAGAAAGACCAGGGTCAGCAGATCGCGGGCGATCGAGGTGACGGTGAGGTTCAGCGTGTCGCGAATGCCGGCGACGTTCTGGTTGATGCGCGCGGCCAGATGCGCCGAGCGGTTCTCGCCGAAGAAATCGACGGACAGGTCGAGGAGATGAGCGAACAGCCGCCGCTGATAGCGCGCGACGATGTTGTTGCCGATCCGCGCCAGGATGACGCCCTGACCGTACGTCGCCAGACCGCGGATGGTGAATGCCAGGAAGATCACGATCGGCAGCGTGACGATCGCCGCGCGGTTCTGCAGGACGAAGATCTCATCGATCACGCTGCGCATGATCCAGGCGAGAAAGGCGGTGGACGCCGCGACGAGAACCAGACAGACGATGGCGATCGCGTACTGGCGCAGGAACAGCCGGCCGTTCTCTTCGATGATCCGCTTGAGCAGACCGGTAACCAGGCCGCGCTCGGTCGGTTTCGTCAGGGAGATCTTCGTGGTCGTCACGCCGGCGGCCGGCCCCGCTGTCTGTCGTTTCGTGATGGCTGCCCGGTCCTATAGAGCGCCAATGGTCCGATGCCTATCCGCGCACGGTGCAAGCAGCGGACGCAAGAGGTCAGTGAGACAATAATATCGCGCCGGTCGAATGCGGGAAAGCGACGTCAGTGCCGTCCCTGCCAGGCATGCGGCACATGCACCGGCCAGCGCCACGGCAGGATGGCGACGATATCGAAGCGCAGCGACAGGCGTGCGTGGTCGCGCTGCCGGGCGAGCCACAGATCGGCCGCCGCCTCGATCCGCCGCTGAGCCTCAGGCCCGACGGCGTCCATCGCCTCCGTCAATGTTCGCCTGACTTTGACCTCGACGATGGCGACGAGATCGCCGCGCCGCGCGATGAGATCGATTTCGCCGCGTTTGGTGCGATGGCGCACGGCGAGGATGCGATAGCCCGTGAGGCGCAGAGCCCACGCCGCGAGCCGCTCGCCGCGATGCCCCTTGCGAAAGCCCCGGCGCCGCTTTTCGGACGCCCCGGTCGGCGCTTTCACCGGCCATCCTTGAGGGTGAGCGCGCGTTGGTAGAGCTCGCGCCGGGGAAGGCCGGTGAGCCGGGCCGCCTCCTGCGCCGCCCTGGTCGGCTTCATCTCGGCCAGAAGCCCCAGAAGGATCGTGTCCGCGTCATCGCTCGTGGCGGCCGCCTCCGCGTCCGGCGGGGCGACGCAGACGACGATCTCGCCGCGGACCCGTTCCATAGCGGCGAATTCCACGGCCAATTCGGCCAGTGTGCCGCGATAGATCGTCTCGAAGGTCTTGGTCAGTTCGCGGCACACCGCGGCCTGCCGCGCGCCTAAAACCTCGGCCATGGCGGCGAGGCTGTCAGCGATACGATGCGGGGCTTCGAAGAAGACCAACGTGCCCGGAACCCGCGCGAGGTCCTGCAGCCGTGCGGCGCGCGCCTGTTCCTTCTGCGGCGGAAAGCCGGCGAAGAAGAAGGCGTCGGACGGTAATCCGGAGGCCAGCAGCGCGGCGAGCGCCGCCGAGGCGCCGGGGATCGGGATGACTGCAATGTTGCGTTCGATCGCCTCCCGGACGAGCCGGTAGCCAGGGTCCGAGACGAGGGGCGTGCCGGCATCGGAAACCACCGCGACCGACAGGCCCGCTTCGAGGTCGGCGAGGAGCGCCGCGCCGGCATTCTCGGCATTGTGCTCGTGATAGGCAAACATCCGCCGCCCGATGCCGAACCGGGCCAGCAGCTTCGCGGTGACGCGGGTGTCCTCGCAGGCGAGCCGGTCGGCCCCGGCGATGATCTCCAGCGCCCGCAGCGTGATGTCGCCGAGATTGCCGATGGGAGTGGCCACGAGATAAAGGCCCGGCTCGGGTCGCGGCGCAGTCCGTTCGACGTCATGGATGCGGTAGCGGCGGCTTGATGTGTCCGTCATTCAGGGACAGGGCCTGATCCGGCGGTTTGGCGTTTGCTCAATCCGGGGTGTCTTCATATCGCTGTCCCGCGTAAAGTATTCGCAGGATAACCAAATGGTCGTCTTCGACCCGATAGGCGACCTGCACCCGGCGCTCGAACGAATAGGACCGAATCTCGGGGGCAATATCGGGTCTGGCACGGCCCTTTTCAGGAAACTCCGCCAGCTTTTGGCAAAATCCCTCGACTCGATCGAGGAAGCGAACCGCATTGGCCGGGCTGTCTTTTGCGATGAACTCGCCGATCGCATCGAGATCGCGTTCGGCATGAGGATCGAACCGGACGTCAAGTGGCATCACGTCCAGGCTTCGCTCCGCCGACATACTTCGCGCGCAATCGGTCGAACATTTCGCCTGCCGGTATCGATGGCTGCGGGTCGGCGAGTGCGGAAAGAACCTTCTTTCGCATCATCTCGTCGAGCGAAGCCTCTTCCCGCTCCAGCGCGCGCAAACCGGCCCTGACCACTTCGCTCGCGTCTCGGAATTCGCCTGTGCGAAGCTTGGCATCGACGATCGCCTGGTCCTCGCCCAACACGATCGTGAAGGAATTCGGGTGTTGCATGGCAAGAACTCCATCGACGCGGCAAAACGAATTTTAGCTGGCGACATCCCTCAAGTCGAGCTTCAGCCAATTCACAAGTCGTCACTCTTGGTTCTCACGCCAGATCGGCGACCACCGCGTCGAGGACGAGCATACCCGCCGGCGTCGCCCGGATGCGGTCGGGTCCGAGCCGCTCGACCATGCCGTGGGCGCGCAGGTCGGCCTCGCTGTTTGCGTCGATGTCGCGGCCGCTCAGCCGGCGCCAACGAGCCAGATCGATACCCTCGGTGAGCCGCAGCCCCATCAAGAGCAACTCGTCCGCCTCCTCGTCCGGTGCCAGCAAATCGTCGACGACGGCGCCGCTGTCCCATGACTCGACCATCTTCAGCCAGGTTTCCGGCAGCGGCTCGTTGGAGATCGCGTGGCGACCGTCCTCGCCCATCAGGCGCCCATGGGCGCCGGGTCCGACGCCAGCGTAAAGGCCGTAGCGCCAATAGGTCAGATTGTGACGGGATTCGGCGCCCGGCACCGCATGGTTCGAGATTTCGTAGGCCGGCAGGCCGCGCGCCGCGGTCAGACGCTGGGTCGCCTCGTAGAGTTCGGCCGACAATTCGCCGTCCGGAACCTTCAGCTTGCCGGATTTGTGCAGCGCGAAAAACGGCGTGCCCTCCTCGATCGTCAATTGGTAGAGCGACAAATGATCGGCGGCGAGATCGAGCGCACGGGTCAGTTCCGCCTCCCAGGCGTCGACGGTCTGGTCGGGTCGGGCATAGATCAGGTCGAAGGACAGACGCGGGAAGATCTCGCGCGCCAGGCCGATGGCGTGCAGTGCCTGCTCCACGTCATGCAGGCGGCCGAGCAGCTTCAGGTCGCGGTCGTTCAGCGCCTGGACGCCGAGCGATACCCGGTTGACGCCGGCCGCCCGGTAGCCGCGGAAACGCTCGGCCTCGACGCTCGACGGGTTGGCCTCCAGGGTGATCTCGGCGCCGTTCGCGATGGTCCAGTTGGCGGCGACGGCGTCGAGGACCCGCGCGACCGTCGCCGGTTCCATCAGCGAGGGGGTGCCGCCGCCGAGGAAGATCGAGGTGACGGTTTGGCCGGCCGAGCGCCGTGCGGCGTCGGTCAGTTCCCGCTCGAAGGCCGCCGCGTAACGGGCCTGGTCGATCGGCCTGTGGCGAACATGGCTGTTGAAGTCGCAATAGGGGCATTTGGCCGCGCAGAACGGCCAATGCACATAGACGCCGAAGCCGGGCTCGCGAGGCGCCGGATCGAAGGCGAGGATGTCGCCGGTTGGGCGGCTCTGCTCCGTCATTCGACTCCGAGCGCGTCGCGCGCGAATTTCTGGAACGCCCGTGCCCGGTGCGAGAGCGCCGTTGGCTGGCCGGGTTTCCAGGCATGTTTTTCCAGCGACATCATCTCGCCGAAGGTACGGTCCTGGCCCTCAGGAAGAAAGATCGGATCGTAGCCGAAGCCGAGCGTGCCGCGCGGTGGCCAGACGATGGTGCCGTCCACTTCGCCGCGGAACAAATGCGTCTTGCCGGACGGTCGCGCCAGACAGAGGACCGCGACGAACCGCGCCCGACGCTTGTCGGGCGTCGTTGCCCCGGCGGCCTGCAGCTTTTCCTCGACATTGCGCATCGCCATGGCGAAATCCCGCTCCGGTCCGCCCCAGCGCGCCGAATAGATGCCGGGATCGCCCCCGAGCGCGTCGACGACGAGGCCCGAATCGTCGGACAGCGATGCAACGCCTGTTGCCCGCATGGCCGCCAACGCCTTGATCTCGGCGTTCGCCTCGAAACTCGTGCCGGTCTCCTCCGGATCGTCGAGGTTCTGATCCTTCGCCGACGTCACGTCGAAGCCCAGGGGCTCCAGCAGTTCGCGGAACTCCCAGATCTTGCCGACATTGTGGCTGGCGACGAGAAGCGGCCCGTCATTCGGGTCGATCAGTTTCACCGGGCGGCCTCGAGCACCGCGCGCTGCATCGCCACGAGGTCGCCGATGCCGTTGCGGGCCAGTCCCAGAAGGGCCATGAACTCGGCCTCCGAGAAGGGGGTGCCCTCGGCCGTGCCCTGGATCTCGACGATGCCGCCGGTGCCGGTCATGACGAAATTGGCGTCGGTCTCGGCGGCCGAATCCTCAAGATAATCGAGGTCGAGCACCGGCGTGCCCTTGTAGATGCCGCAGGAGATCGCCGCGACATGATCCGTCAGCACCTTGTCCCGCTTGACCATCGAGCGGGCCTCCATCCAGCCGAGACAGTCGGCGAGCGCTACGAAGCCGCCGGTGATCGCCGCCGTGCGCGTGCCGCCGTCGGCCTGGATGACGTCGCAATCGACGGTGATCGACCGTTCGCCGAGCGCTTGCAGATCGACGACCGCGCGCAGCGAGCGCCCGATCAGGCGCTGGATCTCCTGGGTGCGGCCGGATTGCTTACCGCTGGCGGCCTCGCGGCGCATGCGTTCGCCGGTGGCGCGCGGCAGCATGCCGTATTCGGCCGTCACCCAGCCCTTGCCGGAGTTCTTCAGCCAGCCGGGCACCCGCTCTTCCAGGCTCGCGGTGCACAGCACATGGGTGTCGCCGAACTTGACGAGACAGGAGCCTTCCGCGTGGCGTGAAAAATCGCGCTCGAGGCTGACGGGCCTCAACTGGTCGCCGGCGCGTTTCGATGGGCGCATGATGCCGTCCTGAATAATAGTCTTTGAAAGAAGGCGAATAACCGCCACGGGTTGTGTCGGGCTTGTATCGGCCATGCGGCGAGGCGGCAAGCCGGGCTCATCGAGAGCGCGGCATTGCGGCTTGGCTCCGCCGGCCGGGACACCTATAGTTAGATCGTGCCCGAAGCGAACACCCAATCATGACCGAATTCCGCTTGCCAGTCAGCGACTTGGTCGCCGCAACCCCACTGGGTCTCGACGAGCGGACGCGTGACATCTTCCGGCTGATCGTCGAGAGCTATCTGGACATCGGCGAGCCGGTCGGCTCGCGGATGTTGTCGAAGCTCTTGAGCAACGCGCTGTCGCCGGCCTCGATCCGCAACGTCATGAGCGATCTGGAGGCGCTCGGCCTCATCTACGCCCCGCATGTCAGCGCCGGCCGGCTGCCGACGGAGCTCGGCCTGCGGTTTTTCGTCGACGCGTTTCTGGAGGTCGGCGATCTCGGCGCCTCCGAGCGTGAGGAGATCGAGGAGAAGGTGCGGCTGTCGGGCGACGGAAGGCCCTTCGATTCGCTGCTGACCGAGGCGAGCAATCTCTTGTCCGGCCTGTCGCGCGGCGCCGGCATCGTGCTGACCGCCAAATCCGATCTGCGGCTCAAGCATATCGAGTTCATCCGGCTGGAGCCGACCAAGGCGCTGGCGGTGCTGGTCGGCGCCAATGGCGAGGTCGAGAACCGCATCCTCGACCTTCCGGCCGGGATCACCGCGTCGCAGCTCGTCGAGGCCGGCAATTTCCTCAACGCCCATGTCGTCGGCCGCACGCTCGGCGAGGCCAGCGAGCGCATCGCCCGGCTGAAGGATGAGACGGCGAACGCCCTCGACGTCCTGTCGCGCGAGCTCGTCGACAAGGGCCTCGCCGTCTGGTCTGGCGCCTCCGCCGACCAGCCGGCGCGGCTGATCGTGCGTGGCCGGGCCAACCTTCTGGAAAATGTCACGGCGGCCGAGGATCTGGACCGCCTGCGCCTCTTGTTCGACGATCTGGAGACCAAGAGCGGCATCATCGAGCTGCTTGGCCTCGCCGAAACCGGCAACGGCGTGCGCATCTTCATCGGCTCGGAGAACAAGCTGTTTTCGCTGTCCGGTTCGTCGCTGGTCGTCGCGCCCTACAGGGGTGGCACGGAAAACGTCATCGGCGCGGTCGGCGTCATCGGCCCGACCCGGCTCAACTACAAGCGCATCGTGCCGATGGTCGACTATACCGCGCGTATCGTCTCCCGACTGCTCGCCAAGGGCTCTGCCGCGCGCGAGGCTTGATTTCTGCGCCCGTCAATTCGATATGCGGCCTCGATAATGATTTTCCGCCGCAATCCGCGCTCGCCCTCCCACGAGCCGAAGAGAAGCGTGTTGCGGCGCGCGACTGAGATGAGGTGAAGGACGGATGGCAAGCGAGAAAGACAGGCGCACTCAGGGTGTCTACCGCAGCGAGGCGGCGGAAGCGGCGGCGGCCGACAGAGCGGCGATGGCGGACGCCGAGCGCGCCGCGGCCAACGCCAACGCCGATGACGAGTTCGCCGCGGATGCCGCGAGCGGCTTTGCCGATGCGGATGCGGCGGCCGACGCCGATGCCGCCCGCATCGCCGATCTCGAGGCCGAGAACGCCGACGTCAAGGACCGCCTGTTGCGGCTGGCCGCCGACATGGAAAATCTGCGCCGGCGCACCGAGCGCGAGATCAAGGACGCGCGCACCTACGCCGTCACCAGCTTCGCCCGCGAGATGCTGTCGGTCGCCGATAATCTGCGCCGCGCCATCGAGGCGGTTCCGGCCGAGGCCAAGGAACACGGCGACGATGGCCTCAACGCCCTGATTGACGGCATCGAGGTGACCGAGCGCGGGCTGCTCGGCACATTGGAAAAGCATGGCGTGAAGAAGCTCGATCCCGAGGGCCAGCGCTTCGATCCGCATTTCCATCAGGCGATGTTCGAGGTGCCCAATCCCGAGGTCCCCAACAACACCGTCGTCCAGGTGGTGCAGGCGGGTTATGCGATCGGCGACCGGGTGCTGCGGCCGGCGATGGTCGGCGTCGCCAAGGGCGGGCCGAAGCAGGGCCAGCCGAAGCCGGACGAGACGACCGAGGCCGGCACCACCGGCAACGCGGCGTAATCAGCCGGCTTCAAAATACCGGCGGCGTTTTGCCGGCCGCGCGGTAGGCCGCCGTCAGCGTGTTGGCCATCAGCATGGCGATTGTCATCGGCCCGACGCCGCCCGGCACCGGCGTGACCGCTGCGGCCGTTTCGGCGGCAGAGGCAAAGGCGACGTCGCCGACGAGGCGCGTCTTCGGCTTGCCGTCGTCACCGAGGCCCTTTTCCGGCGCGGCGATCCGGTTGATGCCGACGTCGATGACGACGGCGCCCGCCTTCACATAATCGCCGGTGATCATCTCGGGCCGCCCGACGGCCGCGACCAGAATGTCCGCGCCCCGGCAGACGGCGGCTAGATCGGCCGTGCGCGAATGAGCGATGGTCACCGTCGCATTGGCGGCGAGCAGCAGCTGCGCCATCGGCTTGCCGACGATGTTGGAGCGGCCGACGACGACGGCCGTCTTGCCCGACAGGTCGTCGCCGAGGACGTCGCGGATCAGGATCATCGAGCCGGCCGGCGTGCAGGGCACGAAGGCCGTGTCGAGGGCGCCGGTCGAGAGGCGGCCGACATTGACGAGGCCGAAGCCGTCGACATCCTTGTCCGGCGCGATCGCCTGGATCACCTTGGCCTCGTCGATCTGATCGGGGAGCGGCAATTGCACCAGAATGCCGTGGATGGTCGGGTCGGCATTGAGCTCGCGGATCTTGCCGAGCAGCGCGGTTTCGCCGGTCTCGGCGCCCAGCACATGCTTGACCGACTTGAAGCCGCATTCGTTGGCGGTCCGCGCCTTGGAGCCGACATAGACCTGGCTGGCCGGGTCCTCGCCGACGATGACGACGGCCAGCCCCGGCTCCATGCCGGTCTCGGTGGTGAGCGCGCCGGCTCCACGCTTCACCTCCTCGATGATCCGCGCCGCGCGCGCCTTGCCGTCGATCCGCTGTGCCGTCATGTCCGCCGTTCCCATGAGTGCCGTTGTCGGGAGGTTCTTAGGCCAGTTGGAGGGTGTGGGGAAAGGGGCGGCGGAAAGCGGCGATCGCCATCAACCCATGCGCGCGGCGATCGCCCGGCCGGCGGCGACGCCCGAGGACCAGGCCCACTGGAAATTGTAGCCGCCGAGCCAGCCGGTCACGTCGACGGCTTCGCCGATGGCGTAGAGGCCCGGAACACGGCGCGCCTCCATGGTTTTCGAGGAGAGTTCCGCCGTGTCGATGCCGCCCGCCGTCACTTCCGCCTTGGCAAAACCTTCGGTTCCCGTCGGGCGGAAGGTCAGCCGGGTCAAGGTTTCGGCCGCGTGATCGAGCTCGGCATCCGCGATGTTGCCGAGCTCCCTGGCGATGTCGATGCGGGCGGCGAGGGCCTCGGCCAGCCGGTTCGGAAGCCGCTCGGCCAGAGCCGCTTTCATATGCGCGCGCGGCATCCGCCGTTTCGCGCCGCGCAGCATCTCGGCGGCGTCCGCGATGAGGGTGAGCGCGATGCTCTCTCCCGGTTTCCAGTAGGAGGATATCTGCAGGATCGCCGGCCCCGAAAGCCCTTTGTGGGTGAACAGCGCGGCCTCCTCGAAGGACCTGTCGCCAACGCGCGCCACGGCCGGGCAGGACACCCCCGAAATCTCGCGAAACAGCATCTCGTCCGGGCCGAGGGTCAACGGCACGAGCGCCGGACGCGGCGTGACGACAGTAAGGCCGAAGCGCCTGGCGATCTCATAGGCCTTGCCCGTCGCGCCCATTTTCGGGATCGAGGGGCCACCCGTCGCGACGACCAGTTGCGGCGCCGTCGCATTGGCCACCCGGAAGCGCCCGTCGGCGTGGCCGATCTCGCCGATATCCGTGGACAGCCGGATCTCGACGCCGCCGCGCTGGCATTCGCCGAGTAGCATGTCCACGATCTGCCGCGCGGACCCGTCGCAGAACAGCTGTCCGAGGGTCTTTTCGTGCCAGGCGATGCCGTGCTGCTCGACCAGCGCGAGGAAATCCCACTGGGTATAGCGGCTGAGCGCGGATTTGGCGAAATGCGGGTTCTCGGAGAGGAAGCACGCGGGCTCCGTCTCCCGGTTGGTGAAATTGCACCGTCCCCCGCCCGAGATCAGGATCTTCTTGCCCGGCTTGTCCGCATGATCGATGACGCAAATCCGCGCGCCGGCCTGCCCCGCCGTCGCCGCGGCCAGGAGACCCGCGCCGCCCGCGCCGAGGATGATCGCATCGTAGTCCATGTCGGCCTTTTACTGTGGCGCGATGACGGCGTGAAGCGCGCGAGCGCCTGGTTGTCGGGCTCCATCTATGGCGTCGCAGGCTCTGTCGCGTTTGGGGAGGGAAGGGCCGAGGTAGAAAGACAGGGAAACGGCGGGGCGGTTCGGTGACGCACTTGAATTCGACGTTTCGCAGAAATATGGTATCGTTTAAATATTTTATACTCAACGCGGCGCCGATTAATTCGGCCGCGAGGAAAGCTAGGTGAGGAAAAAGCATGGGTATGAATGGTATAATAAAGGTATGTTTTGTTGGGGCTTTTCTGACTTATTCATCTGGAGGCGCTTGGGCAGCAAACCTTAACGCCGACTGCGATGGCAGCGGCGTATTCGACGAACTCCAACTTGAAACCATCCGTGGGGCCGTCAGCCCAGCGGGCCTAAATCCTAGATCACAACTTTCTCTGACGCTCTACGATGTTTTCGTGGGCGAGCCCGTGAGTCGTCCGGCATTCGTCGCAATTCTGGTGGAATCCCATGATGGACGGGACTGTTATCTCTTAGAAGATGTTGCATCATCCTCTGGCGGTCTGGGTGAAGGCTTCGGCGACGCTATGGTAGAGCAGGCGTTTGCCTTCCGGAACGAGCAGGAAAACCACACGCAACTATTCATTCCAGTTCGCGACTACACCTTTGCAAGCGGCGACGAAACCTACGATCCCCGCTTTGTTGAAATCATCGTCACAGGTGAAGATGATCTGTCACTTTCAGTAGCTAAATAATATACGCTGAGGCAGCTGGGCGCTGTCTGCAGCGGTCATTGAAGTACGGGCGCGTCTATCTCCATGCCTGGTCCGGCGGGCTTGAGGCGCGCGCTGGCATCGGGCAGTGGATCACGCTCTACCGCCAGCGCCGTCCTCACTCTGCCTTCGGCGGACGAACGCCGCACGCTGCATTCCATCCAACCATCAACCAGCAGCGAACGGACCAGCAGATCCCGGCGGTAGTCTAAAGCGGCGCCCGCCGCCCGAGATCAGGATCTTCTTGCCCGGCCTGTCCGCATGATCGATGACGCAGATCCGCGCGCCGGCCTTGCCCGCCGTCGCCGCGGCCAGGAGACCCGCGCCGCCCGCGCCGAGAATGATCGCGTCGTAGTCCATGCCGGCCTTCTACCGTGGAGTGACAACGGCGTGAAGCGCGCGATAGCCCGGACCCGATTTATGGCGTCGCATGCTCTGTCGCATGCGTGCGCGGCGAGCTTGGCGGCCTCACGGCCACGCAGCCCTGGCCAACGATGGCGACGGCCAGCCCCCGGGCTCCATGCCGGCCCATATGGTGAGCGCGCCGGCCGCGCGCTTCAACTCGTCGATGATCCACGCCGCCCGCGCCTTGCCGTCGATCTTTTCCGCCGTCATGCCCGCCGTTCCCATGAGTGCTGGTGGCGGATGGGTTCTTAGGGCAGAGGAAGGGGGCGGTGCGTGGAAGAGGCACACGATGGCGTAACGCAATAGATTATGACGCAAGCACGTTGCGAGGGCGCGAAGTGAGGGTGTGGAGACTGGAAAAATTTTATCCAGCTGCGCCCACCTTTGCAGCGGCGAACTTCGACGCGAAGGCTTTAGTCTTTGCTTCGCCCTTGGGATGGCACGCCTTATGAACGAGTGCGGCATTCTCGAGCGTGGTTTGGCCGCCTTGCGAATGTTCGACGACATGATGAATCTCGCAATCGTTCCAGGCAACGCTGCCGCCACATTCGGCGCATGATTTGCCCTGATCGAAAAAGAGAATGGTCCGCTCGATCTCGCCAAAAAGGCGTTGCGGGTCCTTGAGCGTAAGCGGCTGCAGAAATTCATGCATCTTGCGCATATAGAAGCGGTGGCGACGAGCGATATTGTCGCCACGATCCGAATTTACTCGGGTCCACTGCCCATATTGCGTCCAAAATTCGTCCGGCTCTGTGCCATCAATGTCGCTTTTGGCGTTGGCAAGCCCGGCAAGGAAAGAATCCAGCGCATTGGGAAAACGATCCTGCCAGGACGGGGCATAGTCATCCATGAGGCTGTCAACGAGGAGCAAGGCATGGATGGCATCGTGTCCACGGAGCTTCGGATGCTGTCCCGGAATGAGCAATGTTTCGATCGTTGTCAGCGCCGAAAGCAAGCGTTGCGGATCGGCTGCTTCTGCGTCGAAGTCGAGATTGCTGTAGTAAAATTCATTGATTGAGCCGGCGTTGATATCGCACAGCTTATCGGCACCCTCGGCGCGCCGCGTCAGGAACAGCATGGCGAGCTGGGCTGCAAGCTGGCGGGTCTTTCCGCGATCGGCGCTCGGTTTCATTTCCAGCGTCCGAGTAAAAAACCCGTGGCCAGGATAGCGAGCGAGTTCCGGTTTGCCGCCGAGTTTCAGAGCGAATTCGGTGAACTGACCTGGCCATGCGTCGCGAGTCTCCTGTGCATTCAAAGGGAGCCCGCTCTGTAGACGGACAAAGAGATCGCGCACCTCGTTGACTTGATCAGTTTCAATCATCGCGACACTGAGAGGCGTGTCGAGGAATCGTTTACGCGTCTCGGGATCGAGCTGATCGCTGTTCTTGCCCGCCCAAGGACAGGGCTGAGCTTTGATAAATGCCGGAAACCGGGCCTTCACATCGTCCGTGACCGGATCGAACAAGGTGAACGCGCCTTCAGCGAACTCATAAAGCGCGTTGATGCGCTGCTGGCCATCGATGATCTCGAGGTCCTCCCGCGCCATGCCGGCGACCTCTGTTTTGATGTGATGGAGGTAGATCACAGGCAGTGGATAGCCGCGCATTACCGAATCAACCAGCTTGCGCTGCTGGGTCCGGCTCCAGACCGCGCCCCGCTGATACTCGGGATTAGCGGACAGCATGTTTGCTTGCTTGAGCTGAATTAGCTCGCGGATCGTCTTGATTTCCTGCTGCGCTTTCATGCCTGCCCCGACGCCCTCTTCCGCTGATATTGATGCTAGCAAGGTTGCCGTTGTCCGAACAGACCGTATCCATGCGGCCGGGCATCGACTGGGAGAAGCCGCGCTGCCCTCTTGTCGTAGTCGAGTTCCTTATTCCTCCAGCGGTACTCGCCCCCAGCATTAATAAGACAACCAGTACACGACCTGAAAGGGTCAGATGCCAAATGGTTGCTTTCTCGCCTTTGTCTACCAGAAGCGGATGGGCGGCTGCCGGCCCCAATCTGGCCATTCGCCCACCTCCTCACAAGCTCGCGGCTGTCCTGGCCGCCTGGTCGTAATGCCCCGACAGCACCCGCATCAGCCGGGCGACGCTCGACATCGCCTCGGGCGAGATGCCCAGATCCTGGGCGCCGGCGACGAGAAGGCGTTCGCGCAGATCCTTGTAGCGGCGGCAGGCGGCTTCACCCCGTGCCGTCACCGAGATCAGCCGTTCCTTGCCGGATTTTTCGCGCGAGACGAGGCCGCGCGCCTCGAGCTTCTTGATCGCGTAGGTGGCCAGATGCGTGTCCTCGATGCCGAGGACGAGGCAGATGTCGGCGAGGCGCTTGGCCCTGCCGCGATGGGTGACCGAGTGCAAGACATTGACCTCGGTCGCCGTCAGGCCCGGTTCGCCCGCCGCCGTCATGCAGCGGATCATCCAGCGATCGAAGGCGTGGCCGACAAGGTTCAGGCCGAACTCGACCTCCGACAGCGCCGGCAGCGCGCCGTCGGCGAGATGCGCTGCCGAGACGATCGGGCCGAGCCCGTCGTCGGCGGTCGCGGGTGCTTTCGGATCGTCCGTCGCCATTCTCAGCCTCCCGAGAACATCGTGCGCGGCAGAAATAGTGCGAGGTCGGGAAACAGCGCCAGGAGCACGACCATCAACGCCAGCAGGCCGAAGAACGGCGCCGTCGCCGCGGCGATCTTGAAGATGTTCTGCCCCGTCAGGCCCTGGATGACGAAGAGGTTGAAGCCGACCGGCGGGGTGATCTGCGCCATTTCCACGACGATGACGAGATAGATGCCGAACCAGACGAGATCGAAGCCGGCCTGGGTGACCAGCGGCATGATCACCGAGGTGGTCAGGACGACCATCGAAATGCCGTCGAGGAAACAGCCGAGCACCATGAAGAACAGCGTCAGCGCGGCCAGCAGCGCGAAGGGCGACAGCTCCAGCGAGCCGATCCAGGTCGCGAGTTCGCGCGGCAGGCCGGTAAAGCCCATGGCCGTCGTCACCACGGCGGCGCCGGCGAGGATGAAGGCGATCATCGCCGAGACCCGCGTCGCGGCCATCAGCCCGTCGCGGAAACTCGGCCAGGTCAGCGCGCCCTGCGCCGCCGTGATGACCAGCGCCAGGACGACGCCGATGACGGCGGCCTCGGTCGGCGAGGCGATGCCGCCATAGATCGAGCCGATGACCCCGGCGATGAGCAGGATGGTCGGCAGGATGCGGCGAAACGAGCGAAAGGCGCTTTCGGTGACGATGACGTCGGCGTCCGGGGGCATCAGCGAGGGTTTCAGCGTCGCGGCCAGCGCGACATAACCCATGAACATCAGGCCGAGGACGATGCCCGGCACGATGCCGGCGATGAACAGCCGGGCGATCGATTCCTCCACCGCCGCGCCATAGACGATGAGGATGATCGAGGGCGGGATCAAAAGCCCCAGCGTGCCGGCGCCGGCCAGCGAGCCGACGGCGATCTTTTCGTCATAGCCGCGCTGCTTCAGTTCGGGCAGCGATATCTTGCCGATGGTCTGGGTGGTCGCGGCGGACGAGCCGGAGACGGCGGCGAAGATCGCGCAGCCGACGACGTTCACGTGAATCAGGCGGCCGGGCAGCCGGCGCATCAACGGCGCCAGGCCGGCGAACATGTCCTCCGACAGCTTCGAGCGGAACAATATCTCGCCCATCCAGATGAACATCGGCAGGGCGGTCAGGTCCCAGGAGATCGAGGCCGACCAGATCGAGGTCGCGAGAATCTGCGCGTCGGGCAGCACCGGCCGGGTCATCAGCGCGGCCAGCGCGGTGAGCACCAGCGCCAGCGCCACCCAAAGCCCCGAGGCGAGGGCCCCGAAGAGAACGACAAGTAAGAGGATGGAGACTTCGAAGAGATCCATCAGACCCCGCCTCCGCTGCCGGCGATCCGGTCTTGCCCGGCGAAGGCGAGCATCGCCTCGTCGATGAGCGCGATGGTGAAGACGGCGAGGCCGAGGGTGAGTACGGACTGCGGCAGCGCCGACGGAATCGCGATCATGCCGTAGGACACATCGTTGAACTCGAGGCTTTTCAGGGCAAGCGCGCCGGTCGCATAGGTGCCGAAGCCGGCGATGCCGGCGCCGAGAAGCGCGACCAGCCCGTCGACGATCTGGCGCGGGCGGTCCGGCAGCCGCGCGGTGACGAGGTCGACGCGGATATGGACGTTCTTCGCCAGCGTGTCGGCCAGCGCAAGGAATGTCGCGCCGGCCAGAAGGAACCCAGCGATCTCGGTCAAAGACGGCACAATGAAGCGGGTCGGGGTGAGGCCGGTGAAAACGAGAGCATAGTCGAGGAGGCGAGCGCCGATCTGCAGCGCGACGAGCACCGCGATCGCGACGAGGCACAGCGCGGCGAGGGCGCCGGCGACGGAATAGAGCGTATCGAGGGTCCGGCGCATCGACGATCCTCGGAAGGGATTTGGCAAGGCAAGAATCGGGCGGCGGTCGAAAATCGCCGCCCGTGGTGATGGTGCTGATTTACTGCCCGTAGGCCTTCAGCAACTCTTCGCCCTCGGCGCCGGCACTCGCTTTCCAGGCCTCGGTCATCGTCTTGCCGATCTCCTTGAAGCCGCTGTTCAACTCCTCGGATGGCTCGACCACGTTGATACCGTTGTCCTTCAGCGTCTGGGTGGCATTTTTGGTTTCTTCCTCGGATGCCTCCCAGCCGCGCGTGTCGGCGGCGGCGGCGGCTTCGGTGATCGCGGTCTGTACCTCGGCCGGAAGCGCGTCAAAGGCCGCCTGGTTGACGATCACCATGTTGCGCGGCACCCAGGCGTTGAGGGTGTAATAGTTCGACAGGAAGTCCCAGGCCTTGGAATCGACGCCGGTGGAGGGCGAGGTCATCATCGCCTCGACCCGGCCGGTGGAAAAGGCGGTGGGAATGTCCGAGACCTCGATCTGGGTCGGCACCATGCCGGCGCCCTTGGCGATCTCCTCGGTCGACTTGTTGTAGGCGCGGAACGTCTTGCCGCTGAGATCGGCGACGGAGTTCACTTCATCCTTGGTGTAGAGGCCCTGCGGCGGCCAGGGCACCGAGAACAAGAGCTTCAGGCCTTCCTTGGCGAGCGCCTTCTCCATCATCGGCTTCTGCGCGTCGTAGAGGCGCTTGGCGTCCTCGTAGCTCGTCGCCAGGAACGGCACGGCATCGGCGCCGTAGATCGCGTTCTCGTTTTCCAGCCGCGAAACCAGAACCTCGCCGATCGGCACGATGCCGTCGCGGACGGAGTTCTTGATGTCCGGGTGCTTGATCAGCGACTGGTTCGGATGCAGCGTGATCGCGATCGCGTCGCCGGCCTTTTCGTTCACGTCCGCAATGAACGCGGCGACGTTCTGCTCGTGGAAGTTCCCCTCGGCATAGGGAGTCGGCATGTCCCAGGCCGTCTGGGCCAATGCGGAAGCGGGCAGGGCCAGCGTGGCGGCAAAGAAAACGGCGTTCGGCAGGTATTTCATCAGGGTCTCCTCATCCCAGTTGTCCGATCGAAGAGTTCCACGAAAATTGCGTTGCGTCAAACACACTGATAATATGTCGATAAATTATCGATATGGATCAAATTTTAAGCGGAGTGCCGAAAATGCAGGCAGCACCAGACGGCCAGAACGGCAAGTGGGACTTCTGGATCGACCGCGGCGGCACCTTCACGGACGTCATCGGCCGCGATCCGCAGGGCCGGTTGCACCCGAAGAAGCTCCTCTCCGACAATCCCGGGGTCTATGACGACGCCGCGCTGGAAGGCATCCGCAATTTGCTCGGGCTCGACGCGGGTGAAGCCATCTCCTCGAACCAGGTCGGCACGGTGCGCATGGGCACGACCGTCGCGACCAACGCGCTGCTGGAGCGCAAGGGCGACCGCACGCTGCTGTTGATCACCGAGGGTTTTCGCGACGCGCTCAGGATCGCCTATCAGGCGCGGCCGGACATCTTCGCCAAGGAGATCATCCTGCCCGAGCAGATCTACGAGCGGGTTGCGGAAGCGCCGGAGCGGGTGCTCGCCGACGGCACGGTCGAGCGCGAGCTGGACGAGGCGGCGGTGCGCGCCGCGCTCGACAGCGCGCGGGCCGACGGCATCGAGGCCGTCGCCATCGTCTTCATGCATTCCTGGCACTATCCCGACCATGAGCGGCGCGCCAAACAACTGGCGGAGGCGGCGGGTTTCTCGCAGATCTCGGTCAGTCACGAGGTCTCGCCGCTGGTCAAGATCGTCGGCCGCGGCGACACCACGGTGGTCGACGCCTATCTGACGCCGATCCTGTCGCGCTACGTCTCGCGGGTGGCCAAGGCGCTCGGCGCCGATGCGGACGACGCGAGCGCGCCGTCGCTGCAATTCATGATGTCGTCGGGCGGGCTCACCGCCGCCGATCTCTTCCAGGGCAAGGACGCGATCCTTTCGGGTCCAGCCGGCGGCGTCGTCGGTATGACCGAAACCGCCAAACTTTCGGGCCATAAAGCCGTGATCGGCTTCGACATGGGCGGCACCTCGACCGACGTCACCCACTATTCCGGGGCCTACGAGCGGGCGCTGGATTCGGAGGTCGCCGGGGTGCGCATCCGGGCGCCGATGATGCGCATCCACACGGTGGCGGCCGGCGGCGGCTCGATCCTTCATCTCGACCAGGGCCGCTTCCAGGTCGGACCGGATTCGGCCGGCGCCAATCCCGGCCCCGCCGCCTATGGCAAGGGCGGGCCGCTTACCGTCACCGACGCCAATGTCATGGTCGGCAAACTCAAGCCCGAGTTGTTTCCGGCCGTGTTCGGCCCCGGCCAGGACCAGCCGCTCGACGCCGCGGTCGTCCAAGAGAAGTTCGAAGCGCTCGCCGCCGGGATTGGTGACGGGCGCGATCCCCGGCAGGTGGCCGAGGGCTTCCTGACCATCGCGGTCGAGAACATGGCCAACGCCGTCAAGAAGATTTCGGTCCAGCGCGGCTACGACGTCTCGCGCTATCTGCTCAACTCCTTCGGCGGCGCCGGCGGCCAGCATGCCTGTCTCGTGGCCGACGCGCTGGCGATGGAAAAGGTGCTCATCCATCCGATGTCCGGCCTTCTGTCGGCCTATGGTATCGGCCTCTCGTCACTATTCTCGTCCAGGAGCCGGGCGCTGGTGGCGCCGCTAGAAGCCGCCGCAAAGGCCGAGATCGACGGGCTGGCGGAAGAACTGTCGGCGCAGGTCGCAGCAGAACTCGGCGCCCAGGGCGTCGCGCAAGACGCCATCGACCGCACGATCCTTCTCCAGCTTCGCTATGACGGCACCGACACGACACTGCCCGTTCCCTATGACGGCGATCTCGCCGCTGCCAGGACCGGTTTCGAGGCGGCGCACAAGGCACAGTTCGGCTTCGTCTACGACGAGCGGCCGATCGTCGTGGAGAATGTCTCCGTCGAGGGCGCGGAGCATCGCGACGACACGGCCGACGGGGCTGTCGGAACGGCCGATCGCTACGACGCCGAACCCGGCGAAACCGGCCGCTTTTTCACCGGCGGCACTGAACGCGAGGCCGGTCTCTATCGCCGCGAGAATCTGAAGCCGGGCGCGCGGATCAAGGGGCCGGCGCTGATCGTCGAGCCGAACCAGACCATCGTCGTCGAACCCGGCTGGTCGGCCGAGATCACCGCGCGGAACGACGTGATGCTGACGCGGACCGAGAAGAAACCGCGCCATGCGGCGCTCGGCACAGGCGAAACGGGCGAGGGTGCCGATCCGGTGCTGCTGGAGGTCTTCAATAATCTCTTCATGTCGATCGCTGAACAGATGGGGGTGACGCTGCAGAACACCGCTTCATCGGTCAACATCAAGGAGCGGCTCGACTTTTCCTGCGCGGTGTTCGACGCCACCGGGGCGTTGGTCGCCAACGCGCCACACATGCCCGTGCATCTCGGCTCGATGGACCGCTCGGTCGGCACGATCATCGCCCAGAACGAGGGCGAAATCCGCCCCGGCGACGTCTTCGCCCTCAACGCGCCCTACAATGGCGGCACGCATCTGCCGGACATCACGGTGGTCACGCCGGTGTTCGATGATCTCGGCCATGACCTTTTGTTTTACGTCGCCTCGCGGGGCCATCACGCCGATGTCGGGGGTATCGCGCCGGGCTCGATGACGCCGCGGGCGACCAAGGTCGACGAGGAAGGCGTCCTCATCGACAATCTGAAGCTCGTCGATGGCGGGGTCTTCCAGGAGGACGAACTGCGGCGGGTGCTGACCGACCATTCCTATCCAGCCCGCAACCCCGATCACAACGTCGCCGATTTGAAGGCGCAGATTGCCGCCAACGAGAAGGGGGTCGCGGAGTTGCGCAAGATGGTCGAGACCTTCGGCCTCGATACGGCCCGGGCCTATATGGGTTTCGTCCAGGACAACGCGGCGGAAGCCGTGCGCCAGATGATCGACGGGCTCGACGACTGTTCTTACGAATATCCCACCGATTCCGGCCAGGTGATCAAGGTAAAGATCAGCGTCGACAAGGCCGCGCGCGAGGCGACCGTCGATTTCACCGGCACGTCCGACATGATGGCCAACAATTTCAACGCGCCGGAGCCGGTAACCCGCGCGGCGGTGCTTTATGTCTTCCGGGTGATGGTGGAAAAACCGATCCCGATGAACGCCGGTTGCCTGCGGCCGGTGAGGATCGTGGTGCCGGACGGCTCGATGCTCAAGCCGCGCTATCCGGCCGCTGTCGTCGCCGGCAATGTCGAGACCTCGCAGCACGTCACCAACGCCCTGTTCGGCGCGTTCGGCGCGCTGTCGAACTCGGAAGGCACGATGAACAATCTGACCTTCGGCGACGACCGCTACCAATATTACGAGACGATCTGCTCGGGCTCGCCGGCCGGCCGCATGAATGACGGGCGGAGTTTTGCCGGCACCGCCGGCGTCCATGTTCACATGACCAATTCCCGCCTGACCGACCCGGAAATTCTCGAAATGCGCTATCCGGTGGTGCTGGAGGATTTTCACATCCGCGCGGGCTCGGGCGGCGCCGGCGCGAAGCGCGGCGGCGATGGCACACGGCGCACCATCCGCTTCCTTCAAACGATGGACTGCGCCATTCTCTCCTCGCACCGCACTCAGCCGCCGAAGGGCATCTCTGGCGGCGCCGACGGCGAGATGGGTCGCACCGAGGTGCGGCGGAACGACGGCCGTATCGAGACGCTACAAGGCTGCGACCAGACCATACTCGAGGCCGGCGAGGCGGTGATCGTCACAACCCCGACGCCGGGCGGATACGGTGCTGTCTGACCGGCGCGCGGGGGGCTCGCCGAAATCCGTTGCCCAGCTTACCAAATAATGGTCACGCGGAAGTGAAGTATTAAGTTTTTACCTTTTATGGTGCGGAGATAAGCAAGGGATAAGGGTTTGATATCAATCAATTAGCGAGTGATTCGCCTTGAGTTTGAGAGCCGATTCCTGAACTGCCACCCTCCGCATATGTCAGAATGCGCCTGCCCCCCGAGGATCGAATTTATGCTCCGTAGGCTCTCTTTACCTGCCAAAGTCTCCATCATGGTCGTGGCCTGCCTTGCCGTGCTGACGGTCCTGTTCGGCGTCGCCAACGTCATTGTCCTGCGCGAGGACGGCGCGAGACGAGCGGCGGAACGCCAGGAGAGCAATATGCGGGTGGCATGGGAGGTTCTCGGTGCCTATGGCGACTCCTTCCGGCTGGAAGGCGACAGTTTTTACGTCGGCCAACAGCAACTCAACGATTTCTCCGAATCGGTCGACAAGATCAAGGCGCTGGTTGGCGGCACGGCGACCGTCTTCATGGGCGACAAGCGGGTGACCACCAACGTCAAGAAGCCGGACGGCAGCCGCGCTGTCGGAACGGTGCTGGCGCGCGGTCCGGTCTATGATGCCCTCTTTGCCGATGGCCGGCCTTATCGTGGCCGGGCCGACATCCTCGGAACGCCGTTCTTTACGGCCTACGATCCGATCAAGGATGCTTCCGGCAAGACCATCGGGATTCTCTATGTCGGCATTCGCGAGGCGGAATTCTTCTCGTCCATCGATTCGCTGCAATACAAGCTGGCGGCGATTTCGCTGGGCGCGGCGATCATCATCGGATTGTTCGTGCTGTGGATGTCGGGACGCTTGTTCGCGCCGCTGAAAGGCCTGACCAAAACAATCGCCGCAGTTGCCGATGGCCGTACCGATGTGACTGTTGTCGGGCTCGATCGCGAGGACGAGATCGGCCAAATGGCGACCTCGGTGGAACATCTGCGCCACGCCGTGATCGAGCGGGAGCGTCTGGAGAGCGAGGCTGCGGCCGCGCGGATCGACCAGGAGCAGGCGAAGAACCGCCAGGCAGCGCTGGACAACGCCAAGGCCGAGGATCTGCGCGCCTTCGTCGGTGTGGTCGAGGTCGGTTTCGAGCGGCTGTCGGCGGGCGACCTGACGGTGCGCATGGCCGAGCCGGTGGCGGCGGAGTTCGAGCCGATCCGGGCAAAGTTCAACGACAGCGTCGGCAAGCTGGAGGNCGGTGCGCATGGCCGAGCCGGTGGCGGCGGAGTTCGAGCCGATCCGGGCAAAGTTCAACGACAGCGTCGGCAAGCTGGAGGATGCGATCGGCAATGTGGTGACCTCGATCGGTTCGATCCGGTCTGGCCTGCAGGAGATCAACACGGCGTCGAACGATCTGGCACAGCGCACCGAGCAGCAGGCGGCCAACCTGGAAGAGACGGTTGCGGCGCTCGGCGAGGTGACGACGGCGGTGAACGAGACGGCCGAAGGCGCCGGCAAGGCGCAGACGGCGGCGAGTTCCGCCCGTGGCAAGGCCGAAAAGGGCGGCGAGATCGTTGGCCAGGCGGTTGCGGCGATGAGCCAGATCGAAAAATCCTCCGAGCAGATCAACCAGATCATCTCGGTGATCGACGAGATCGCCTTCCAGACCAATTTGCTGGCCTTGAATGCGGGCGTCGAGGCGGCGCGGGCCGGCGAGG